>NZ_DBNGVP010000062.1:0-52585 GCF_057119385.1 Archangium sp.
GGTGTGCGCGCGCGCGAAGCGCAGCGCCTCGGGGCTGCGGTACTCGGCGGTGCACGGCGGCAGTGTGCCATGCGTGAGCGGGGGCTCTTCCGCCAGCCAGCCGATTCCGAAGTCCACCAGCACCGGCGCCCCGTCCGAGGTGCGCAGCAGGATGTTCTCCAGCTTGAGGTCACGGTGCAGCACGCCCCGGGTGTGGATGTGCGCCAGCGCCCGCGCCAGCTCCAGAAGCACGCGCGCCACGCAGCGCGCGCACGGGTTGTCCTCCAGCGCCCACTGCTCCAGCGTCCGGCCCTCGACGAAGTCCATGACGAAGTAGAGCGGACCGTGCACCGGGTGCGGCCACCTGCCACATGCGTGGAAGCCCACCACGTTGGGGTGCTGGATGCGCCGCAGGATGCTGATTTCCCGCTGCCCCCGGGCCTCCAGGCTCCGGCCGCGCAGCAGCTTGAGGGCGAAGGGCAGCCCCGCGCGCCGCACCTTGAAGACGAGGCCGTGGCCCCCGGCGCCCAGCGGGGCCTCCACCTCGTACTCCCCCACCTTGTCTCCACGGGCGAGAGGCTGGAAGCACACCGTCTCCGTGAGTCGTGCCGGCTTCATGACCTCGGAGGTTAGCACAGCCGCTCATGGCCGCGGCCCTGACAGCCCCCGTCCCGCTCACGCGTCCTCGGGCGCGTTCTCAATGGCCCTCAGGATGCGGTTGAGCCACTTCACCCTCGCGGGGGACCAGCCGCGCAGCATGCGCACCGTCCGCCGCAGCTCCGGGGACAGGTTGTCCTCGGGAGGAGGCGCCTCCAACGAGGGCGCCACGTCCGCGCGGCCCAGGGCCAGCAGCACGTCGGCGGACAGGCCGAGCACCAGGGCCAGCCTGCGCAGCGTGGGGACGGCGGGCATCATGTGGCCCCGCTCGATGCGGCCGTACACATTGGGGACGATTCCCAGCTGCCGCGCGACCTGGGCCTGGGTGAGTCCCAGCCTCTCGCGGGCAGCCCGGGCCACGTCTCCCAGGGACTTGGAGAGCTGTCCGGTTTCCACCGAGCCCTCAACCCGTGGGGTGTCCGGGGTCGCGTCCCTGCCCTTCCTCCAGAGAGGGCAACATGGCGTTGGCCACGGTGCCCAGCGCGCGGAGCTGCCTCGGCTGCAGTTGCCGTGCCGTGCGGACCAGACGCCGGATCGCGGGCGGCTCGCTCTCCAGGACAACGGGCTTCACCAGCCATTCGGGGGCCCGCTTGCCGGAAAGGCCCAGCAACCCGTTGGCATCCACCATGAGCACACCGCAGAGCCGCAGCAGCATCGGCAGGCTCGGAAGCAACAGGCCCCGCTCCATGCGGCCGTATACCTCGGTCGCAATCCCCATGCGCTCGGCGACCTCCCACTGGGTCAGCCCCGCCTCGCCGCGTGCCTCCCGCACCTGCTTCGAGAACTCGCGGGCGATTGCATCCCGTGTCTTGTGTCGCTCCCTCATGGCGGGTCTCACTCCTCGAGGTTCATGTCCGGAGGCGCGGGCAGGGCGCCCATCTCGACGACGGAATAGGCCGGAAGCTCGGAGGGGGCCGGGGCCTGCGCGAAGAGCTGCTTCACTTCCGCCCGCGCCTGCTTCGCACCGTAGGGGGCTTGTCCGTCTGCCTGGAGGAAATCGCGCAGCTCGTCGCGCATCTGGCCCGCCGTCCGATAGCGCTCGGCGGGCTCGGGACGCAGGGCCCTGGTGACGATGCGCCGCAGCGGCTCGGGCAACTCCCGGGCCGCCTGTCGCACCTCCTCCGGACCGAAGTGCAGGAGGCGGTTGGCCAATGTCTCCAGGGGCAGGAGGGAGGAAGACCGCTCACAGCGCACCTCGGGCGGGAAGCGCTGCTCGAGGCCGAGCCACAGGGTGTCGGGCGGGTCGAGCGGATAGCGGGCCAGCAGCATCTCCAGCAGCACCAGCCCCAGGGAGAAGATGTCGGCCCGTCCGTCCAGGGCCAGGGGGGTGAGCGGGTCGCGCTGGCCCGTCTCGGGTTTTTCGAAACCCCGTAGGATTTCCGGAGCGGTATAGGCCGGGTCTCCCCGGAGCACCCCGGGCGGCGTGCGGATGCGGCCCATCAACTCCGACCAGGCCGCGCCGAAGTTGGTGAGCTGGACCCGGCCGGTGTCGCCCAGGCGGATGCGCATGGGCCCCACGGCGCGGTGGACGAGGTGGAGCGGTCTGCCCTCGTCATCCACGGCGCGGTGGGCATGGTCGAGCGCATCCGCCACCTCGGCGGCCACGTAGGCCGCGAAGCCGTGGGACAGCTTGCGCCGCACGCAAATGGCCGTGTCCATGATGGAAAGCAGGAAACGGCCGGGGTCCATGTCCATGACCACATAGGCCCGCTCGTCGTCGAGCGCGGGGCCGAGCACGCGGGCGATGTTGGGGTGGCGCAGGCAACGGGAGAGGTGCACCTCTTCCATGGCCCGGGTGCGCCACGCACGCTCATCCCCCAGCACGATGGGCTTGAGGATGACCCGCTCGAGCGCGCCGCCCTCAAGGGACTGGCGGGAGGCGATCAGCAGGGTGTCGTAATCCGGATGGGAGACCAGGGGGCGTTGAATCGAGTAGCGGTACTCGTTTGCCTCGAAGTCGAGTGGGGACAAGGGCCTGTCGGAATCCGTCGGCTCGGACATTCGTGACTCCAGGGAGGAGATGGCAGTGGAAAAGACGGGCCCTCTTCCGAAGCGAATGGCTTTCGCTCGGCATGACGGCACCCCGGTGACTCCATGGGTTTCCCACGGAGAACGGCCAGACGGGTAGCACGGCGCGCAATTCATGGCAAGCCCTGTCCAACCGCGCAGGTCATGGAGACAAAATGACCTACGAGAATGGAGTGTCACCCCTGGACCCTACGACCCCGAGCGCCGCGCCCTCCCCTCCCGCCGTCCCGTCCTCGACGCCCTCGGCCAGCCCCTCCACTGAGTCGACATCGCTCGACGCCAGGGCCGTCCCGCGAGGGGGACCAGCGCAAGACGCGGCTCGCGGCCTGGCGCGCGCTGCTGGTGGCGCAGCTGGCCGTGGTGGCGCGGCTGGGCTTCTCGCTGGCCACCACGGCCTTCACCGTGGACGTCTACCGCGCCATGGCTCCGGTGCCCGTCCGCGCCCCGGTGTCCGACCTCCGCGGGCGAGCTCACCTCATCCGCGGGGCAGGCTTTGACAGCCATTGCGTTCCTCCTGTCGAAACCGAATCAGTGAGCAGGCGCCGGTTCGCTCGCACCTGGGAGGACCTGGCGCAACCCATCGACCTCCACCGACAGGACGACCGCGTCACCCACGGAGTGGATCATCCGGATCGGAATCTCCAGTGCTCCCGCGTGGAACACGCTGCGCTCCGCGCCAAGCCGGTCGGCTATCTCCTTGCGCAACCTGACCTGGAGCGATTCCACGCGCCAGGCTTCGCTGTCAAGAAACAGTGTGGAGATCTCCCCGATCGCCAGCCCGTCCGATGAAATGACGGTTCGCCCGCGCAGATTGTCGTCAGAAAGCCGCATCACCCATCCTCCATCACAAAGCCAGGCAGGACCTGGCTTCCTGCAACGGTTGAGCCGCGCGGCCGACCTCGCAAGGGCAGACCCGGCGCCTGGCAGGAAGGAGTCAGTCCAGGAGCTGGCGCCGGACCGCTCGGCTGCTCCCCACCCGGTGAGGCACTGGGGCGGTGTGGGCATTACCGGCCACAATCGCCATCTTCCTTCGAGGCATGGTGTCCATGGGAGCGCGAGGAATGGCCTCACTCGGAGAGCTGCTCTGCAGTCATACCGACGAGCTCGTGCACCGGTGGTACGAGCGGTGGCAGCAGGAGGGGCCCGCGATCCCCGGAATGACGGAGGCCGCGATCAAGGACCACCTGGCCGTCCAACTCCGGGTCATCGGCGAATCCCTGCGAGAGAGAGGAACCTCTGAATCTCCCCGGAAGCTGTGGGAGCAGCCCGGACGGTTGGACCCCGAGCAGCGTGTGCGCGATGAGGAGCCCATCGAGGAAGTGGTGCGCGAGTACGCCTACGTCATCGAGGCCGTCCGGCTCTGGCTCGACGAGCGGGACGAGCAGGTGTCCGTCCAGGATTACTCGTTCTTCTCCATCGCCATCTTCGAGCTCGCAGCCGAGTCGGCGCGCCGGTTCGCAAGGTGCCAGGCGGAACAGGTGGCCCGTGAGCGCGCGGAGTACGTGGCGGGCATCGCGCACCAATTGCGCACGCCTGTCTCCACGCTGGGCTTGTATGTCCAGCAGCTGGAAGGTGGGAAGGCCGCGCCGGACCCCCAGGCCGTGGAGCGGCTACGCCGCACGGTGGACCGGCTGAGCCGGCTGGTCGACGGCATCCTCCGGCTGGAGCGATTCAAACCCGACGAGCTGCCTGTCCATCCGGAGACCCTCGCCCCAGCCCAGGTCATCGACCAGCTCGTCGCGGACTACGAGCACGATGCCAGCCGCAAGGGCTTGCGGCTCGACATCTCCGCCAACCGGTCCGCGCGCATGCAGGTGGACCGGGACCTGTTGGTGGACGCGCTCGGAAACCTCATCCAGAACGCCATCAAGTATACCGAAAAGGGTTTCGTGCGCGTCACGCTGGAGGAGCGGGAGAACGAGGTGGTCTTCAAGGTGGAGGACTCCGGCCCCGGCATCAGCCCCGAGCGCCAGCGGCAGCTTTTCCGGCCCGTGCGGCCAGAACAACCCGGTGGCGCTGGGTTGGGCTTGAGCATTGCCTTCCGTTCCGCGGTGGCACAGGGCGGGACGCTGGAACTCGAGAGCGAGCCGGGCCGGGGCAGCACCTTCCGTCTGTGCCTGCCCCGGGCCGTGCGTGCGCGGGAGGGGCACACCGAGGGACGCGTGGAGCGCTCCCTCGAGAATGACGCCTCACGTACGGTGCATTAGCCGACATCGCTCGACGCCAGGGCCCTCTCGCGGGCAAGCTGCCCCTCCGCCCGAACCCCTGGAGAGAAGCTCATGGCCATCGATGATGTGCAGGGCCCATCCGCGCAGGAGTTGCTGTCCCTCCCCCGCCTCGCCCCCCTCGTCCCCATGCTCTACGTCGCATGGACCGACGGCGAGCTGACCCCCGAGGAGATTCGCACCCTGGGCGCCGCGGCCCGCTCGCAGCACTGGTTGGACTTGCGCTCCACCGCCGTGCTGGCGAACTGGTTGGATCCCCTCAACCCGCCCAGCCCCAGCGCACTCGCCCAGGTGGGCGAGCACATCCGCCGCACCGCCGAGCGCCTCTCCCGCAGTGACCAGAAGAGCCTCGTGGAGCTCGGGGCCCAGCTCGCCGAGGCCATGGGCGGCCAGGACGCCCTGCCCGCGCCCATGCCCGAGCTGGCCCGAAGCCTCGCCCCCGTGGAGACGGCGCTCGGCGTGTCCGGTGCCGAGGCCGTGCGCACGCTCGTCGCCGTCCCCAGGCTCCACGCCGTCCAGCCGCCCGAGCCCCACTCCTTCAGCGTGGACGCGCTGCGCGCCGTGCTGGAGCGCACCTACTCCGCCGAGCGCGCCAGCGTCCGCGAGTGGCTCGCCGACCCGGGCTTCCGCTACGTGGACGAGCGCGACACCGCCGGCTACCGCGCCCGGGTGCTCGCCTGGCTCAAGCAGCTGGCCGCACGCGGGCTGGGCCAGCTCGCGTACCCGGACAACCTCGAGAAGGTGGACCTCGGCCGCTTCATCGCCGCCTTCGAGACGCTCGCCTTCTTCGACCTGAGCCTCGTGGTGAAGGCGGGCGTGCACTTCGGGCTGTTCGGCGGAAGCATCTACTTCCTCGGCACCGAGCGGCACCACCGCGAGTACCTGCATCGCGTGGCCTCGGTGGAGCTGCCCGGCTGCTTCGCCATGAGCGAGCTGGGCCACGGCTCCAACGTCCGCGACGTGGAGACACTGGCCCGCTACGACGCGGAGCGCGGCGAGTTCGTGGTGCACACGCCCTCGGAGTCGGCGCGCAAGGAGTGGATCGGCAACGCGGCCCTGCACGCGCGCATGGCCACGGTGTTCGCGCAGCTCGAGGTGAAGGGCGAGCGCCACGGCGTCCACGCGCTGCTCGTCCCCCTCCGGGACGAGGAGGGCCAGCTGCTGCCCGGGGTGCGCGTGGAGGACTGCGGCCTGAAGATGGGGCTGAACGGCGTGGACAACGGGCGGCTGTGGTTCGACGGCGTGCGCGTGCCCCGCGAGAACCTGTTGGATCGCTTCTCCCAGGTGAGCCCCGAGGGCGAGTACAGCAGCGCCATCACCGGTGTCTCCAAGCGCTTCTTCACCATGCTGGGCACGCTGGTGGCGGGCCGGGTGAGCGTGGCGTGCGCGGCGCTGAGCGCGGCCAAGAGCGGGCTGAGCATCGCCATCTCCTACGGGGACGAGCGCCGGCAGTTCGGCCCGGCCGGTGCGCAGGAGGTGCGGCTGCTGGACTACCAGGCGCACCAGCTCCGGCTGCTGCGTCCGCTGGCCACCACGTACGCCCTGGACTTCGCGCTCAAGTACCTGGTGAAGCGCTACGTGGGACGCACCGAGGAGGACGCGCTGGAGGTAGAGGCGCTGGCGGCGGGCCTCAAGGCGTATGCCTCGCGGCACACCACGCGCACGCTCCAGGTGGCGCGCGAGGCATGCGGAGGCCAGGGCTACCTCGTGGCCAACCGGCTGCCCTCGCTCAAGGCGGACACGGACGTCTTCGCCACCTTCGAGGGCGACAACACGGTGCTGCTGCAACTGGTGGCCAAGAGCCTGCTCACCGGCTACCGGCAGCAGTTCGAGGATGACCGCGTCTTCACGGTGATGCGGCTCATCGTGGATCGGGCGGCGGGGGCGCTCGGGGACCGCAACCCCTTCTCGGTGCGGCGCACGGGCAGCGAGCACCTGCGCGACGGCGACTTCCAACTGCGCGCGCTGCGCTTCCGGGAGTCGGACCTGCTGGCCTCGGCGGCGCGGCGGCTGCGCGAGCGACTGAGCTCCGGAGTGGACTCGTTCGAGGCCTTCAACCAATGCCAGGACCACCTGCTGGCGCTCGCGCACGCGCACGTGGAGCGCGTGGTGCTGGAGCAGTTCCTCCTGGGCGTCGCCGAGGTGGAAGATCCAGCGCTCAAGGCGGTGCTCGGCCGGCTGTGTGACGTGTACGGCCTGGGCTGCCTGCAGGACGCGAGCGGCTGGTTCCTGGAGAACGATCACCTCGAGGGCGCCAAGGCCAAGGCCATCCGCAAGGAGGTGACGCGGCTGTGCGCCGAGCTCCGCCCCGACGCGGTGGCGCTCACGAAGGCCTTCGGCATCCCCGACACGTGCCTGGCGGCCCCCATCGCCCTGGGCAAGCCGTCGCCCTGAGCCCGAGAGCGCGGGCCGCTCCGGGCCTCACGGTCCCAGGGCGGCCGGCGGCTTGCGAGGCAGCCGCACGCCGAACAGGGTGCCATCCGTGTCCGTGGAGCGCACGTGGATGCTGCCCCCGTGTGCCCGGACGATGTGGTCCACGATGAAGAGCCCCAGGCCGATGCTGCGCGCCGACCGGTCGGCCCGGGTCTGGGCCACGCCGCGCCGCATGGGCTCGAAGAGGTGGGCGAGCACGGCGGGCGGAATCGGCGGCCCCTGGTTGTGGACCTCCAGCTGCACACTCCCGGGCCCGCCGAACGTCCGCACCAGCACGGGCGTCTCCGCCGGGCTGTACTTCAAGGCGTTGGTGATGAGGTTGGTGAGCACCTGCGCCATCCTGTCCCCGTCCCATTCGCCCTCGCCGTTTCCGTCCGAGACGACCTGGACCTCGCGCTCGGGGAACGACATCTGGACCTCGTCCACGACGAGCCGGGTGAGGTGGTGCAGGTCCATGGGCATCCGTAGCAAGTCGATTCCTCCACCCAGGCGGGCCTTCGTGAAGTCCAGCAGGTCGCGGATCATCCGCGTCACCCGCTCCGCCGAGGACTGTATTCGCACCAGCGTCTTGAGGGCACGCTCATCCAGGTCCTCGCGGCGCAGCAGGCTCGCCGCCCCCAGGGAGATGGCGGTGATGGGGTTGCGCAGATCGTGGCTGACGATGCCGATGAGTTGCTGCTCGAACTCGGCGCGCCGCCGCTCCTCCGCCCGGACCAGCTCCTCGGCCCGCTTCTTGTCGGAGATGTCCCGGTAGAGGATGGCGATGCCCCCATCCTGCGTGGGGTAGACGCCCACGTCCGTCCACCGGTTCAGGGGCGGGTAGTACTCCTCGAAGTGCACCGCTACCCGCTCGCGCATGACGCGGTGGTATTCGATCCAATACTTGCGGCTCGGGTCCGCGGCGTCGGGCCAGAGCTCCCAGAAGTTGCGGTCCAGGGTCTCGCGGATCGGCTTGCCCGCGAGGCGCTCCTGGCTCTTGTTGGCGAAGACGACGCGGAAGTCCTTGTCGAGCACGAGCATCGCATCGCCGTGCTCCAGCACCTCCAGGGCGAGCCGGAGCCGATCCTCCGCGCGCCCCGCCCGCGTGCGCTGCTCGGTGAAGCGCCGGCGGATGTCCTCCTTCTCCACCGCGTTGCGCAAGGCCCGGTAGAGGCTGCCGGGCGTCACCTCCGCCTTCACCAGGTAGTCGGACGCTCCGCTCTTGAGCGCCTGGACGGCGATGCGCTCGTTCCCCCGGCCGGTCACCATCACCACGGGGGGCCTGAGGTACCCCTCCTCGTCCTCCAGCCGGCGGAGGAACTGCAGGCCGTTCATGCCGGGGAGGTCGTAATCCAGCAGGACGCAGTCCACGTGCTCGCTCGCACACACTTGGAGCGCCACCTCCGCGTCCTCCTCCTCCAGGAAGCGGAAGTCGTACTCCCCCGTCTCGCGCAGGTACGTCTGGAAGACATCGCGGTCCTCCGGACTGTCCTCGACGAGGAGCACCGTCAGGGCCCGCCGGCTCATCTCCGGGCACCCTCGCGGGCCTCACCCGCCGGGAGCACGATGTGCTCCAGCCAGAAATCCTTGAAGAGCTGAATCATTCTCTCGAACCTGGGCAGGTCCACCGGCTTGAGGAGGTAGCCACTCGCTCCATGCGCGTAGGCGCTCTGCACGTCCTTCGGGTTGTCAGAGGTAGAGAACACGAGGACGGGGATGCTTTTGAGCTGGGGCTCGTTCTTCAAGTGCTCGAGCACCTGCCTGCCGTCCAGGCCGGCGAGGTTCAAGTCCAGCAGGATGAGGCCCGGCCGCGGGGCCTGCTCCGGGTCCGCGTAGCGGCCGGTCTGGTGGAGGAACTCCAGGGCCTCCTCCCCCTCGGTGCAGCGGTACAGGGGGTTGGGAATGGACACGCCCTGGAAGGTCATCTGGAGCATGTCGAAGTCCTCGTCGTTGTCCTCCACGACGAGGATGGGCAGGCCGCGGTTCACTTCGCCTCCACCTCGGTGACGGGCTCCGCCTTCTCGCTGCCCAGGGTGAAGAAGAAGGTGGTGCCCGCGCCCGGCTGGGACTCCAGCCACAGGCGCCCGTTGTGCCGCTCGATGAGCCGCTTCACGATGGTCAGCCCCGTCCCGGTGCCACCGCCGTACTTGTCGCGTCCGTGCAGGCGCTTGAAGATGCGGAAGATGGTGTCGTGGTACTCGGGCTTGATGCCAATCCCATTGTCGCGCACGTAGTACGTGGTACCGCCGTCAGGCGTGCCCATGGCGCCAATCTCCACCCACTTCTTCTCCTTGTCGTTGTACTTGATGGCGTTGGTGAGGAGGTTGGTGAAGACCTCGGCCATGCGCACCCGGTCACATAGCGCGGGAGGCAGGGGCCGGGGGACGCGGACCTCCACCAGGAACTCGTCCATGCGCGGCTTGAGCACCTCCAGCACCGAGGAGAGCACCTCGTTGAGGTCCGTCTCCCGCAGGGACAGCTCGGTGCGGCCCACCTGCGCGTAGTGCAGCAGCGAGTTGATGAGGCTCTCCATCCGCTGGGTGAGCCGCACCACCGTGTCCATGCGCTTGAGGTTGGTGGGCGAGAGGCTGTCGGCCTGCTCGCGCACCACCAGGCTGGTGTAGTTGTGGATGCCGCGCAGCGGCTCCTTGAGATCATGGCTGGCGGCGTAGGCGAAGGAGTCCAGCTCCACGTTGCTGCGCTCCAGCTCCATGTTGAGCTTGAGCAGCTCCTCGCTGCGCTGCAGGACGATGTCGATGACACTGCGCCGCAGCTCCCGTGCCGCCTCCACCTCGTAGTCCTTCCAGGGCAGGGACTTGCCGCGCACCGTCTCCCTCCAGAGCGCGAAGGACTTGCGCGGGTGCAGCCGCGGCTGGTCACCGTCGATGTCCACCGGCTTGTTCGGATTGCCGCCCCACGCCACCGTCTGCACCACCTCGGGGCGGAACCACAGCACGTAGTTGTGGCGGCCGCGCGACATGGAGGCCGCGATGAGGCCCGCCGCGACGTCCTTGAACTCCGCCGCCTCGGGGTAGTGGTTGGACAGGCACGCGGTGCAGAACAGCTCCCGCGGATCCGGCTTGGCGGCGAGCCAGTCGATGAGGCCCTGGAGCTGCTCGTCGCTGGGGGCCTGGCCGATGATGGTGGTCCTGCCGTTGAAGTAGACGGCCGCGCCCGTGGCCCCGGTCAGCTCCAGCAGCTCCGGCGGAGGCTGGGTGAGCCCCACGGCGAAGTCGGGGTGGCGCGTCATCCGCTCCAGCAGCCGCACCTGGATGGACTGGGCCCGGATGCGCTGATCATAGTGCTCGTGGCCCTCCTTGGTGACGAGGAGCGAGGACATGAACTCGCCGACGAACTCGCACGCCTTGCGCACCTCGTAGGGGACGTACCTGGCGCCCGACACGTGGGTGCAGGAGATGAGGCCCCAGAGACGGCCCTCCTTGAGGAGCGAGATGCTCATGGACGCGGGCGCGCCCATGTTGCGCAGGTACTCCAGGTGGATGGGCGAGACGCTGCGCAGCACGCAGAAGGACATGTCGAGCGGGCCCTGCCCGGCGTCCTCCGGCAGCGAGAGGATGCGCGCGGGCACGTAGTCGACGGCCGGGATGATGCGCAGCCAGTTGAGGGTGTAGAGCTCGCGCGCCTGGCGGGGGATGTCCGAGGCGGGGAACCACAGGCCCAGGTACGAGTCGATCGTCTCCAGCCGATCCTCGGCGAGCACCGCGCCATTCCACTCCTCGTCGAAGCGGTAGGCGATGACGCGGTCGAAGCCGGTGAGCCGCCGCACCTCACGCACGGCCTCCAGGCACAGGGCGCTCAGGTCCTTCGCGTTGCGCAGGCGGGACATGGAGCGGCGCGCCTGGTGGTAGAAGCCGAAGAAGGGCAGCGCCTCCTGCCCGGACGTGGGCTCCAGCTCGAGGATGAGCCGCCCCTGGTGCCGGTGCGCGATGCCATTGAAGAAGCGCTCCCGGCCGCCCGCGCGCGTGGTGAGCTCGAGGGGATTGTTCTCCTCGAGCCGCTCCGAGAGGAGACATGCGCGGATGCTCGCGGACTGGGGCTCCGTCAGCAGGGACTCGAGCGGCGTCCCCAGCAGGGAGGGCGCGGACACGCCCAGCAGGGCCTCGGCGTTCTCACTGACCTGGCGGATCGTCAGGGCCGGCTCCTGGAGCACCAGCAGCACGCCATGCGGCTGGATGCCCCCGGGGATGTGGATGGGCTCCTTGTCACAGTTGGTCAGGTCCACCACCTGCCCGGGCCTGGCCCCGTCGGTCTGCATTTCACGTCCTCCACCACGGCCCACAGCCGGTAGCCACAGGCCTTCCAACCGGCCACGGCGGCGCAACGTATCGATCCGCCGTCCAAGCTGCCCACCCGCCTTTCGCTCCGGCACCCGCTCGCCAGCGGAGTGTTCATCTCCCGTCACCTGTCTGCTCACCTGCCAGGAGACCTGCCCCTGGAGGAATCTCGCGCCTGAAATCCCCCCGTCAGGAACCTCGGGAAGCGTCGTCCTTCGGGGCAGAACGAGAACATCGCGCCCGGCCGACCCGGCCCCACACGCCCCATTGACCTGAAACGTCAATTTGACCATCCAAGTCAAATCCATGGCCGGGTCACTCGGGCGCGACCTTTCCTGGAGGGGCAGCACATGACGACGCACAACCCGGCCAACCCCACGCTTCCCGAGGCCCAGCGCGGCCCGGCGGAGAAGCTCCTGGACCTGGTCCTCGGGGGCTCCGCCCACCTGTGGCACAACCGCCCGGGACTGGACGTGAACGGCGTCTGGCATGCGGCCCAGGGCGCCAGCGCGGAGCTCGCGCGCCGCTCCACCCCGGTGAAGCCCGGCCTCTTCGTGCCCGCCGCGGTGAAGCTCTACCGCCAGCTGCTCGACATCTACCGGCTCAACACGGACCTGATGGCGCACTTCGCGTCCTACGCGCTCACGCAGACGGACTGGCGTGACCTGAAGGTGGCCACGTGCGCGCTGATGCTCGTGCAGAGCCACTCCGGCCAGCCCGTGCGCGAGGACGACGGCTCCATCGCGTTCCTCGACGACGACTTCCGCTCCATCGGTGAGGCGATGATCCTCCACTACGAGCGCAAGTCCACGCGCATGCTCACGCCCAAGGCGGTGCTGCGGGTGGCCGAGCTGCTCGAGACGCCGGAGATCGCCCGCCTCAACCGCGAGGCCGGTTTCGGGGACCCCGCGTCCCGCAAGGCGCCCATGGGCCGGTGGAAGACCGTCGCCACGAAGTGGCTGCGGCTGCGTGAGCAGAACGTGCCCATGCTCCAGGGCCTGGTGAAGGCCGGCTACAAGGAGACGCTGAAGAAGATCGCCCGCAAGGCCGGTTACAAGCCGGTGACGCAGGCCTTCTTCGAGGTGCTCGGCTGGAAGCAGAAGCAGGCGGCCGCGGGCCACCGCTCGGTGGGCCTGGAGGGTCTCCACCTCGTGAAGCGGGAGCGCTTCGATGGGCTCTCGGAGGCGGAGATCTGCGAGTGGATCGAGCTGGAGCGCCTCTCCTACAAGGAGGTGGTGGGCCGGCTGCCCAAGGACCTGGGCCTGACGCCGGCCATCATGGCGGCGCTGCTGCCCTCGCTGTCCGACCGGGACCTGCGCATCCTGACGCCCACGCTCGAGGAGCTGGGGTTGATGTCCGACGCGGCCATCCGCGCGCGGTGGGAGAAGGCGGTGCGGACGGCGACGGACCAGCGGGCGCTCCACATCGTGAAGAACGTGCGCAGCCAGGAGCTGAAGACGAAGCTGGAGGAGGCGAGCGACAACGCGGCGAAGGCGGCGGTGGCGGAGGCGACGGCGGAGACGGACGTGCGGGTGATGTTCCTCATCGACAAGTCCGGTTCCATGGAGGGTGCCATCGAGCAGTCCAAGGAGGCGCTGTCGCGCATCCTCGCGGGCTTCCCGCTGGAGAAGCTGCACATCGCGACGTTCGACACGATGGGGACGGTGCTCAAGCCGAAGGCGGCGAGCCGTGCGGCGGTGCAGCACATGCTGCAGGGCATCAAGGCGTCGGGCGGCACGGCGCACGCGGCCGGTGTGCATGCGCTGCACCGGGCGGGGATGCGGGTGCCGGAGGAGGCGAAGCTCATCTGCATCGTCGTGGGTGACGAGGCGGGTGAGGCGGGTGACCAGTTCGCCCGGGCCTTCCGCGAGTGCGGCTACACCGTGGCCGCCATGGCGATGCTGGTGAGTGTGGCCAGCGCCGCCAACCGGGGCAACACCGTGCGCACGTGCGCGGGGCAGATGAAGGTGCCGTTCAGTGAGGTGTCGGTGGATCAGTTCGATGACCCGTACCAGGTCCCCCGCGTGCTGAAGGCGCTGATGGACGCGCCGACGGCGGCCGGGGCCAGCCAGTCCGGCTGGGTCGAGCGGGTGATGCGTACGCCGCTGCTGAAGGTGGCGTGAGAAAGGAGTGGGTGTCGTGGACTACCGGAAGTTCCTCGGGAAGGTGGAGTCGGCGGTGTTGCCCTACTTCGGTGGGGCGTCCGTCGATGCGCCCTCGCGGCGGCTCCGCGTGTCCACGCCGCCCGCTCCGGGCTGGTGGCGCTTCGAGGTGCAGGGGCGCACCGCCACCGCGCGGGAGCCGGCCGGGCCGGAAGGGCTCGACGGGCTCCCGCTCGTTCGTGGACATCTGTGGGGCACGCGCCTGGTGCGCGAGGGCGCGGTGGCCGAGCCGGTGCACCTCCTCCCCGAGGAGGAGCCGCCGCGCTTCTCGCCGGTGCGCGCCCGGCGCTGGCATGACGGCTCGCTCGTTTTCGAGGAGGTTGAATTCGAGGGCGAGGCCGAGGGCACGGCGCGGCTCATGCTGGAAGAGGGCCGGACGCTCGCGGAGGTGAAGGCCGTGCCGGCCTCGCTGCGGGCGGCCTTTGGCTATGCGGTGCTGGAGGGTGCCTCGCGCGCGCTCG
Organism: Archangium sp.; assembly: GCF_057119385.1. Lineage (NCBI taxonomy): Bacteria > Pseudomonadati > Myxococcota > Myxococcia > Myxococcales > Archangiaceae > Archangium > Archangium sp. The sequence continues at coordinate 14,220 of NZ_DBNGVP010000062.1, forward strand.
GCATCCGCTTCTCTCCCGTTGAGGTACGTGGGCAGGTGCTCTCCGTGTCCGAGGGAGGCCGTCCCGCGGCCGAGGCCCGGTTGCGGGCGCTGGCGTCCGAGCGCGAGGTACACGTGCGGGCGGTGGAGACGCGGCTGCTGGCGCTGGAGGCACAGCGGCGGCGGGTGGAGGAGGCCGCGCGGCTGGACGCGAGGCATTCGCGGCAGGCGCACGGGGCGACGCGGGTGGAACGGGTGCTGGAGTCGGCGGGAGCGCGGCTGCTCGACACGCGGCGGCTGGGGAGCGAGCGGCTCGAGGTGACGTTCGGCTTCATGGGCGAGCGCTTCATCAGCATCGTGGAGGCGGACACCTTGCAGGTGGTGGACGCGGGCATCTGCCTCGCGGGGTCGGACCGGCAGGTGAACCTGGAGAGCCTGCCATCGGTCATCCGCGAGGCCATTGAGGACGACGTGCTGGTCATCACCCGGCACGCTTGAGACGAGACGCCCCTCTCCCCCCTGGGAGAGGGGCGGGGGTGAGGGTCTTCCCATGAAGCCGCGTGAGGTCTGCCTGCTCATTGGCCGGGACGGGACGGTGCTGTGGAGCGATGCCTCGGACAGCCCGGTGTGGCTGCCGGACTCGCGAGCGCGCTGGGAGGCCATCTGGCGGCTGCGCGGGGAGCTGGAGGAGATCTCGCACAGCCACCCCGTGGGTCCGCTGGGCTTCAGCGCCGAGGACGAGACGACGATGGCCGCGCTCACCGAGGCGCTCGGGCGGCCGGTGCGCTTCTCGGTGGTGGCGCCGGACGGCATGGTCGTGCGCGAGGGCGGCCGGGACGTGCGCGTCACCGAGGAGCCCACGTGGACCAGGAGCCTCCGCGCGGACTCCGGCATGCGCCGACGGTCAGACAACCTTGTGCTGTGACGCGAACTCAGCGGCGAGCTCGAGGAACTTCTGGATGGCACGGAGGTGGTCTCCGCCACAATCCTCAAGGCATTTCCTGGCCCATCCGCCTTCCTGCGGAAACTCCTGCTTCACGTCGCGAAGCCAAGCGAGAAACTCCTGGTAGGAGTCATTGGGTACACGGTTGTAATACAGGGTGAGCTCGCTACCTTGGACGAAGGCGTTGAAGCGATGGATGTCCACGGCCCCGATGAACATCTCGAGCATGGTGCCATCGCGAAGCTCATCCCGAATGAACAGCAGGATGTCGAGAGTGCTGACATGACGGCCTCTCCAATCCATGGGTGGACGCATGTGACTCAAGGAGACACCACCGTCTTGATGATGGGCTCACCAGCCATGATGATGCTTTGGAGGTAATCCTTTTCGAGCATTCCTCCGGACCCCGTGAATGCATCGTAAATCCTCCCCCCATACCGGACTGCAATATGAAAATTGTTGTCGGACATGATGGCGCGATTCTGCCACGAGAGATATTGGCCTTGGCTGCTCGAGATGCGGACATACTCAGGCATTCCACCAAAGTTTTTGAAGCGAATCGAATCTGGCAGAGCCGCGGCCAGAACCATCGTGGCCGGCGAGAGGGAGGGTTGTCCCGCACTCCCTGCATGACCAAGGCGTGCCACCAAGAGGAGTCCACAAATGAGCAACCTGCAGAGCACGCGCATGCCCGCAGTGTATCCAATCGAGATAGCACCTTGAAAGCGGTGGGGCTCAGAGCCGCACTTCCAGCCGCTGCCACCTGGCGTCCACCGTGAGCTCGAGCACCCCGTCCCGCATGCGGTGCTCCCGCGCGCCCACCACCTCACGCGGCACTGGCACCCCGTAGAGCCGCAGCGTCTCCGTGTCACGCGCCAGCGGCAGCGAGCCCTCCGTCCTCCGCTCCAGTACGAAGCGCTCCCCTCCCCGCTCTCCACTCAACCGCGTGAGCCGCGACTCGCCGTAGCCCTCGCCCGCGTCCTCGTACAACCGCGCCTCCACCCGCTCCGCCACGTGCACATGCCACGTCAGCTGAGACCAGTTGGCCGAGGTGGTGTGCAGCGCGGGCTCGGTGAGGGCCAGCGCGCCTCCCGCCCGCAGCCACATCGGCACCGTGCCCAGCGGCGCCTCGGCGATGACGTGCTGATTCCCCTCCATGGCCTCCTCTGGAACCCCCAGGTTGAAGAGCGGAATCCACCGGCCCTCGGGCAGATACACGAGCCTCCGTCTCTGGCCCTGGCGCACCACCGGAGCCACGAGCAGGTCCTTCCCGAAGAGAAACGCGTCATCCGTGCGCAGTGCCTCCTCGTCTCCCGGCGCGTACATGACGAGCGGGCGCATCACCGGCAGCCCTTCCACGGAGGCCTCGTGTGACAACGTGTAGAGCGTGGGCAGCAGCCGGTAGCGCCGCTCCAGGCACTCGCGCGCGAGGGACAGGTACGGCTCGCCGAAGCGCCAGGGCTCCTGCGGAGGCGTCCCCTTCCCGGAGTGGTTGCGCATCAACGGGTAGAACGTCCCCATCTGCATCCAGCGCACGAGCAACTCCCCATTCGCGCGGCCAAGGAACCCAGGCACGTCCACGCCCACGAAGGACACACCGGACAGGCCCAGCCCCAGCAGCATGGTGAGCGAGAGCTCCAGGTGTGCCCAATAGCTGGAGTTGTCCCCCGTCCACACCGCCGCGTAACGCTGAATCCCGGCCGAGCCCGCGCGCGTCAGGATGAAGGGCCTCCGCTCGGGAGCCAGCTCGCGCATGCCCTCGTACGCCGCCCGGGCCATGCCGAGCGCATAGACGTTGTGCACCTCCAGGTGGCGCCTGTGGCCATGCCGTGCGTCGTGCGGCAGCGTGGGTCCCTCCACCTTGCCCAGATGCACCGCCGGGGCCGTCTTGATGTCGAAGGTCTCCCGGCCATTCAGCAGCGAGAAGCACGCCGGCTCGTTCATGTCGTTCCAGACGCCGGCGATGCCCGCCTCCAGGAGGCCCTGGTGCCACCGGCCCCACCACGTGCGCACCTCCTCGCGGGTGAAGTCCGGGAAGGTGGCGGGCTTGGGCCACACCTCGCCGAGCAGCACGCTGCCCCGGTCGTTGCGCACGAGGAAGTCCCGAGCGAGCGCCTCGTCATAGACGCGGTAGCCCGGCTCGGCCTTCACCGCCGGATCGATGATGGGGACCAGCTTCACACCCTGCGCGGCCGCCTCGCGCGCCAGGCCCGCGGGGTCCGGGTAGCGCGTCCGGTCCCACGTCCAGACCTTGTAGCCCTCCATGTAGTCGATATCGAGGGACACGCAGTCCAGCGGAAGCGGTCCACGGGATAGTCCGGCATGACCTCGCCGGAGACGTCCTCGCACCGGGCGAGCTCCCGGCCGGCGGCGTCGAGCAGGCGCCAGGTGCCCCGGGCCAGCGTCACCTCCAACGAGAGCGCCTCCGTCACCACCACCGCCACCCCGCCCTGCTCCTCGCGGCGGACCGAGAGCGGCAGCTCCCGCTGCTCCACCACGGCCCAGGACTGTTTGACCGGCAGCTCGCGAGGCCCCAGCGCGGTGTGCTTGAACACCGGGAGGTGTCGTAACCGCAACACTCCGGGCAGGGGACAACTCACCTGCAGTGCGGCACGCGGGCCCCAGAAGGTGACACGGGTGGGCTCTACGGACAGGTCTTCGAGGCGCATGGTCTAAGATGGGGCCCGTGAGCACGGACAACCCTGAAGACAGAGGACGGACGGATCGCTGGCAGAGCCTCGTGGCGGGCGCCTTCCATCTCGACGAGACCCTGGACTCCAAGGAGGTCCCCGTCGATGGCCCGGGAGCGGCCGCGCACGCCCTGCGCTACCTGGAGAGCCTGCTCGAGACCTTCCCCTCGAGCGTGGATCCCGTGGAGGACTTCGAGGGCTACGCCGTGCGGCGCATGCTCCTCTCCCTGCGGCGCGCCCTGGTGCACCAGGGCGGCCGCTGAGCGCCCCGGGCAGCGGCACTACACCGGACGGAACTCGGGACGGGACTCCCCGGACTCCACCGCGGGCTGCTGCTCCAGCTTCTGTTCGACGGCCGTCACGCCGAACGCGCTGGGGTCGAGCTGCTCGCGGCCGGAGAAGACCTGGCGGGCGCGGCCCAGCAGCCACCCGAGGCCCTTCACCGCATCCCGCAGCAACCGGGCGGGCGCCTGGCGCGAGGCCAGCGAGGGGCTGAGCAGATCCAGGTCCTCGCCCTTCATGGTCAGCTCCTTCACGCCCACGCCGTGCGTGTATACCATCTCGCCGCCCAGCCAGCCGGTGTAGGCCGCCATGGCGAACGCGCCCAGCCCCACGAGGCTGGAGAACAGCGACGAGCGGTGCCCGGTGCGCCACGCGGCCACGCCGAACGCCCCGAGCACGAGGCCCACGTTGCCCAGGCCGTGCAGGAACATCATGTCGCGCGAGTGCCGGTCCGCCTTCACCTCCTGCGACGCGGCCATCCCGGCGAACCCGGCCAGCAGCCCACTCGCCGCCGTGGTCCACCACAGCGTCCGTGCCGCGCTGTCCAGCTTCTCGTTCCCGGTGAGCGCCGCCGTCAGGTCCACCACCACCGTGGACGGCAACAACGCCAACGGCGCGTGGATCAACGTCGGGTGCAGCTCGTGTACGCGCATGTCCATGACAGTCCTCCTCGTCCTGGAAAGCTTGGGGCGCACCGCCCGGCGGACAACCCGCCCCACCGGACTCCACGAGGCCCTCCGGGGAGGGACGGACGAGGTGGCGAGCCTCTTGCCAACCCGTCTGGCCATGGGCAGACCACCGGCCGCCGCCAACCCCGCGAGCACTCCCCGCGCGCCTCCTCGCTTCCCCGCCTCGCGGGTGGTGGACGGGCCCCGAAGGTCTTGTCATGGTCGGGCCATGCGCATTGCACGTCTGCTCACCTTGTCGACGCTGGCGTTCGCGACCCCCTCGGTCGCCGCGCCCCCGTCCCGACCCGCCATGAAGAAGCCCGCCACCACGAAGCCCGCCGAAGCCAGGCCCACCGAAGAGAAGCCGTTCGACCTCGAGGCCGAGACGCGCGCCTGGCACCAGAAGCGCATCGCCAACCTCACGTCCGAGGACGGCTGGCTCAGCCTCGTGGGCCTGCACTGGCTGAAGGAGGGAGACAACCGCGTGGGCTCCGCCGAGGACAACGAGGTCGTCTTCCCCCAGGGGACGCCCGCGCACCTGGGCACCCTCACGCGCAAGGGTGGCACGGTGACGATGACCGTGCAGCCCGGGGTCTCCCTCACCCGCGCGGGCCAGCCCTTCAAGGGCGGGGAGCTGGGCGCCACCGAGTCCGACGCGGACGTGCTCGCGTTGGGCTCGCTGCGCTTCTACGTCATCCGCCGGGGAGAGAAGCTGGGCCTCCGGGTGAAGGACGCGGAGGCCCCCGCTCGCAAGCAGTTCCACGGCATTCCCACCTGGCCGGTGAGCGCCACCTGGCGCGTGGAGGGCCGCTTCGAGCCGGCGGCCAACCCGCGCAAGGTGCCGGTGCCCAACGTGCTCGGCACGGTGGAGGAGATGACGTCGCCGGGCACCCTCTTCTTCAAGGTGAATGGCGAGGAGTACCGGTTGGATCCGGTCCAGGAGAGCCCCACGGAGCCGCTCTTCATCATCTTCGGGGACCTGACCAACCGGACGGACTCCTACGGCGCGGGGCGCTTCCTCTACGCGGACCCGCCCAAGGACGGGAGGGTGGTGCTGGATTTCAACCGGGCCTACAACCCCCCGTGCGCCTTCTCGCCCTATGCCACGTGCCCGCTGCCTCCGCCGCAGAACCGGCTGAAGCTGCGCGTGGAGGCCGGCGAGAAGCGCTACGGCGACCATTGAGGGTCAGGAAGAGCGTCAGGAAGAGCGTCAGGAAGACCCGCCCTCCCGCGTCCCCAGGGCCATGAGCCCGGTCCGCGAGCCTCCCCACGAGGCCCGGACCGGGCCGCCCCCAAAGGAGGCGTGACATGGCGACGCTGAACATCACCTACAACGGCCTGTCCTCGGACCTGCCCCTGGAGCTGGACGGCCACGTGTCCGACGTGGACGTGCGGCGCATCGCCGTGGAGGTGGTGCGCTCGGGTGGAGCGCCGGGGCTGCACATCGCCCACCTGCGCGAGGACGCCTTCGTCCACTACGTGGTGGACCGGTTCCGCGGCCCCCGCGGGGACGAGCGCATCTACCTGCGTCCCAAGGTGCCCTTCGGGGCCTGAGGAGGGCCGGCCATGCGCATCCTCTTCTGTGGTGTGGGGGCCATCGGCTCCACGGCGGCGGTGCTGTGCCGCAACCTGGAGGCCTCGCTCGTCTTCGTCGACTTCGACCGGGTGGAGTCCAAGAACCTGCTCGCGCAGGCCTTCGTGAAGCCCTCGGTGGGGAAGAACAAGGCCGAGGCGCTGAAGCTCCAGCTGCTCAACCTGCACGGGGTGAAGGCGGAGGCCTTCGGCGTGCGGGTGACGCGCGACAACGTGGCGGCGCTGTGCACAAGCGCGGACCTGCTCGTCGACTGCTTCGACAACCAGGCGAGCCGGGTGCTGCTGAGCGACTTCGCGCGCACGGCGGGCAAGCCGCTGGTGCACGGGGCGCTGGCGGCGGACGGCACCTTCGGGCTGGTGCGCTGGGACGAGCGCTTCGTCCCGGACGCCGAGGACACCGCGGGTCAGGCCACCTGCGAGGGCGGGGCCCACCTGCCCCTCATCGGCCAGCTCGGCGCCACGCTCGCGCGGGTGGTGCAGGACTTCGTGAAGCACGGCACCCGCCGCGACGCGATGGTGAGCCTCGTGGCGGTGACGCCCACGGCGTCGTGAGTCACTCCCGGGCGGCTTCCTTCGAGCCCACCACCGTCATGTTCATGCCGATCTGCACCGACACCGGCTTGCCATCGACGGTGATGGTCATCTTGCCGTTGATGTTCCAGCCGAACGAGCCCGTCGAGAAGGCCTTCACCTCGGCGAGCATCTCCTGGCCGTTGATGACCACCTTCAACGGCTCGGCCTTCTCCTGGAACTGCTTCAGCGTCACGGGGCACGGGGACTTTGCCATGGGGCCGGCACCGTACCACCGGGGGCTCGGGCCGGACCACTGGATCCTCACCGGCGGGCCGCGCGTCCGGAGAGCACGTCCGCCAGCGCCTCGTCGATGGGCAACCCCGGGTGGCGCATCAACCACATGAACTCGCCCGCCGGATTCACCTCGAGGAAGACGTGCCGGCCCTCGGGCGTGACGATGAAGTCGAACGCGCCGTAGTTGAGCCCCAGCGCATCCATCAGCCGCACCACCTGCTTCTCCAACCGCTCGGGCAGCGTATAGGCCTTCCACGCGTCGATGAGCGCCACGCCCTCCCGGCGCCAGTCCTCCCGGGCCTTCGGCAGCGCCTGCGAGTCGATGGCCGCCGCCATCACCCGCTCCCCCACCACCGTCACCCGCAGCTCCACCTGCTTCGCCAGCCGCTCCTGGAAGGTCATCGGACACAGGTCCAGCCCCTCCAGGTCCTCCAGCTCGCGCGCCTCCAGCGGCGTGGTGAAGACCACCTGCTCCCGCCCCCGCTCGTCGTAGACGGCGAAGGAGGACATCATCTTCGTCACCACCCCGCCGGGGCAGCTCGCGGCGAAGGCACGCACCGCCTCGGGATCATTGGTCATCAGCGTGCGCGGCACCTCCATGCCCAGCGCCCGCGCCAGCTTGAGCTGCAGCGGCTTGTGCTCCGCGCGCCGGACCACGTCGAGCGCATCCAGCTGGAACACCTCGAGCGCCGTCATCATCCCGAACACCAGGCGCCGGCTCTCCTCCACCGAGGGCTTGCGCAGCTGCTCATCCATGTCCTTGGGAATGCCCGCGCCCGTGGCGTTGCGGCGGTACCAGATGGCGGAGATGTCCGAGAGCGAGATCTCCCCATCGGGCCCCGACAGCCGCCCCGCCCCCGCCTCGTCGAGCGAGAGCTGGAGCCGGGTGGGGAACAGATCCGAGTCGAAGCGGTAGACGCGCTCGCCGCGCGCCTCGAGGGCCCGCCGCACGGCGTGAGGCGCCTCGTTGTCCTGGGAGTGGGTGACGATGAGGATGGCCATGACGTTCCCGCGTGTGCCGTCAGGGGGGAGGGCCCGCGGACGCGAGCGCGTCGGCCAGGGCCGCGGCGATGGGCAGGCCGAGCTCCTTCTCGAGCATGCCCCACTCGCCCCCGGGGTTGACCTCGAGGAAGACGTGACGTCCCTCGGGTGTGACGATGAAGTCCGCGGCGCCGTACACCAGCCCCAGCTCCGCGACCAGACGCACCAGGCGCCCGGCCACCTCGGGGGGCAGCTCGCCCTTCTCCCAGTGGACCTCGCCCGGCCGCGCGCGCCGCCAGTCCACCTGCCCCTCCACCGAGCGCGACGCGTCGATGGCTCCCACGAAGCACCGCTCGCCCACCACGGCCACCCGCAGCTCGTGCGCCTTGTCGAGCCGCTCCTGGAACATCATGGGACTGTGACGCAGCGCCTCCAGCTCCGCGAGGTGCTCGGGGCCGATCGCGCACGTGTAGACGAAGGGTTGCCCGCCCGCCATGGACTGCGTCAGGGGCGTCTGCATCTTGGCCACCATGCGGCCCCGCACGCGCGCGAAGAAGGACCGGACGCGCTCGGCGTCATTGGTCACCAGCGTGAGCGGCACCTCCAGCCCCTGGGCCATGGCCAGCCGCAACTGGCGCAGCTTGTTGCCCGCCTGCTCCACGCCGAGCGGGTTGATGAAGGGGCAGCCCGCGGCACGCAGCCCGTCGAGGAACCCCTCGAGCGCGGCCCTCGACTCGCGCACGCAGCTCTCCCGCCAGCCGGGGTCCAGCGACTCATCGAGCCAGGGGGACACCAGCCGGCGCAGCCACACCGACCGCACGTCCTCGCCGCGCAGCTCGCCCGCCGCCGTCCGCAGCACCACCTCGTCCGCACCGGGCCCCAGGCTCGACGTCAGCTCCAGCCGCGCCGGAAAGCCGTCCGTGTCGATCCGCACGGAACGAACCCCCCGCCGCGACAGTTCCTCCGCCACCCGGTCGACTGTGTAGAAGTCGGCACTGTGGGTGAAGAGCAGGACGATGTCGCGGGCGGGGGGCATGGCGGAACCAGACGCTCAACAGGCCGCCAGGGGCCTCCTACAGGTCACGCTCGTCGGTGTCCGAGGGGTACTTCAACGTCCCCTCGCTGTTGGACTCCTGGAGGGTGGCGGAGCCGTCCGAGGGGTACTGCAGGGTGTTGTCCGTGCCACCGGACACCAGCTCCAGCTCTTGCTCCTCGAGCAGACGTGCGAAGAACGGCTTCCGGGTCATGTCCTTCTTCATTTGCCGCCTCCTTGTGGGGGGGAGATCTGGCCTGACGACGAGGGGGGGACCCGAGCGGTCAGGCGCATGACACGACCCTGGGTTACCACGTTCGAGACTACCTGGCGAATTTCATTCTGCCTTCACCGGAGCGGGAGCCCGGCCGTACTTGCGCAGCGCCTGGACGAGCCTGTCGTGAGGGAGGGAGAAGAGGCGGATGCCATCGGCGCCCGTCATGGTGTCGGCGGCGAGCAGGGCGTTGAGGATGGCCTCCTGGGTGGCCTGCACCGTGGCCTCGAAGAGCGGGGTGATGTGCTCGTTGTCCAGCGAGGAGACCCGGGCCACCGGGCTGTCGGCCGGCGGCTTCGTGGGCTGGGTGGAGAAGGCCAGGAAGATGTCCCCCGAGGAGTCCTCGCCCAGTCCGCCCATCTTGCCGATGGCGAGCGGGACGCGCCGGGCGATGCGATCCAACTGGTGGGGCAGCAGCGGCGCGTCGGTGGCCACCAGCACGATGATGGAGCCCATGCCCTCGGAGAGGGGGGGCGCGGCCAGGCTGGCGCTCTGGGCGCACGGACGGATGTTGCGGGCGAACGGTGACGCGGGGGCCTCGCTGCCCACGTAGCAGCCCTTGAGGTCGCGGATCTCCTCGCCCACCGGGACGCCCTCCACCGTGAAGAGGCGCCGGCTGCCGTAGTTGCACTGCACCAGCACCCCCAGGGTGTAGCCACCCTGGTCCTCGGGCAGCTTGCGCGACGCCGTGCCGATGCCGCCCTTGAAACCGTGGCACATCATCCCCGTCCCGCCGCCCACGTTCCCCTCGGCCACCGGACCCGTGCGCGCACCGTCGATGGTCCGCAGGGCGTGCTCCGGCTTGACGTGGAAGCCGTAGATGTCGTTGAGGAAGCCGTCATAGGTCTCCGCGACCACCGGCAGGCCGAGCTCCCACCCGAGGCCATGCCGGGCGCCCCAGTCCACCACCGCGTCACGCACCACGCCCACGCTGGAGGTGTTGGTCAGCATGACGGGACCGTTGAGCAGGCCCGACTCCTTCACCCAGGTGGTGCCGGTCATCTCCCCGTTGCCATTGAGGGCGAAGGAGGCCGCGAAGACGGGCTCGGCCATGCGCTCGCGCCCGCGAGGCAGCACCGCGGTGACGCCCGTGCGCACCGGCCCCTTGCCCACCACGAGCTTGCCCTCTCCGGAGATGAGCGTCGTGTGGCCCACCTCCACCCCGGGCACGTCGGTGATGGCGTTGAGGGAGCCGGCCGTCCCTCCAAAGGTGATGCCCAGGTCGCGGGCACGGGGCTTCGCCGGACCCGGCGACACCGGAGTGGACGCCACTGGAGCGGACGCCGCGGGGGCGGGCTTCGCGGGAGCGGGGGCGCGGGTGGCGGCGGCCTGGGAGGACGCGGCGCAGCCCATCCCGGGAACACAGAGGAGAAGCGCGGAGAGGAAGCGGGCAGGAAGGAAGGGGCTCATGGAGGGCGGAAGTACACGGGTCCGGCGGGGGAAAGGAAATCCACCGGAAAATACCCCGTCAGGAAACCCGGGGCGTGGCGTCTCTTCATCATGAAAGGAGCGGTGACGATGCGGACCACGACGATGAAGCCGGGAACGATGAATCCGAAGCAGCACAACAGCCATGCCGGTTTCCGCGACGTGCGCGTCAGCAACTTGCCGGCCTCCTTCTCGCAGCCGCGGTATCGCCAGTACCCCGTGCCATACCCGAGCCTCTTCTGATGCTCCGCCTCCAGACGTGAGGCGGTGCGACGGAGGCCGGGCTCCCGAAAGGGTTCCCGGCCTCTCGCATTTCCAGCCTCACCCACCTGGGGACGTAGAGCGTTACGGAGACGCGCCGGCCTGTAGAGCCGGAGCCTTGGCCCGCTGGGTTCGACTCCCAGCGTCCCCACTCGCAGTTCGCAGCTCTCTGACAACTGAATCGCAGTGGTGAAGCGCCGCCTGCCCTCACGCGAGGCGGCACACGCCTCCGTAGCTCATCGGTAGAGCACCCGCCTCTTAAGCGGGTGGCGAGGGTTCGAATCCCTCCGGAGGTACTCACGCGGGTGTCGTCCAGTGGCAGGACGCCGGTCTCCCATACCGGAAACACGGGTTCGAATCCCGTCACCCGCTCCACTTCACTCCGGGATCGTCCAATCGGCAGGACGGCGGGCTCTGACCCCGCAAATGCAGGTTCGAACCCTGCTCCCGGAAACACATTCCACAGTAGCTCAAGGGAAGAGCGGGCGCCTGTTAAGCGTCAGGTTGGGGGTTCGAATCCCTCCTGTGGAGCATCATCGGGATGTAGCTCAGCCTGGACGAGAGCGCGTGCTTGGGGTGCACGAGGCCGTCGGTTCGAATCCGGCCATCCCGACTCTCTTATCGCAGTCGTTTTTCCTGGGTGTGGCTCAATTTGGTAGAGCGCGCGGTTCGGGTCCGCGAGGTTGCAGGTTCAAATCCTGTCACCCAGATGTCTTTGGCTCCATAGCTCGGAGCCGCCATTTTCGCCCCCGTAGCTCAGTTGGAGCAGAGCGCTCGGTTCCGAACCGGGAGGCCGCAGGTTCGAGTCCTGCCGGGGGCATCTGTCTCGATGCGGAGTGGGACCGGACGTCCCACCGGGCCTCATAAGCCTGGGCCGCAGGGTTCGACTCCCTGCTCCGCAACTGTCTCAAGCCGTCCTGGCGTAGGTGGTCCGCGCGCCCGTCTGAAGAACGGGAGGACTGGGTTCGATTCCCGGGGTCGGCACTCGCAGCACCGTTTTGCCCCTGTAGCTCAGCTGGCAGCAGCACCGGTTTCGTAAACCGGGGGTCGTCGGTTCGATCCCGACCGGGGGCACTCCTCACCTTCTTCCCACTTCTCCTGCACGCCGAGCCAGCTGGAGACGGCACTGGTCCCACACACCAGGTCTGCTGGGTTCGATCCCCAGGGCGTGTACTGCAACAGGCTCCCCAACCCGTCCGCGTGGCCCAAACGGGAGAGGCGGCTGGCTCAAACCCAGCTCAGGTGCGAGTTCGACTCTCGCCGCGGACATATCCCCCAAGAAGGACACCCGAGTCATGGAGACGCTGGTCCTCAACCAGTCGTATGAGCCCGTGGCACGGATCTCCTGGCAGCGCGCGATGATGCTGCTGTGGCAGGGGAAGGTCGAGGTGGTCGAGGAGTACGATGACCGCCTCGTCCGCTCCGTCACCCTGGAGATCCGCATGCCCTCCGTCATCCGCTTCCTGCGCGGCGAGCGGCGCAAGGGGCGTGGCATCAAGTTCAGCCGCGACAACGTGTACATGCGCGATGGCTGCAAGTGCCAGTACTGCGGCCGGAAGGTGTCGCGCCCCGAGGCCACGTACGACCACGTGGTGCCCCGGGCCCAGGGTGGCCGCACGACCTGGGAGAACATCGTGATCGCGTGTGTCCCCTGCAACCAGAAGAAGGGGGGCCGCACGCCGGTGCAGGCGGGGCTCAAGCTGCTCTCCACGCCGGAGAAGCCGCGCAAGCTCCCCGGCTCGGTGCAGCTGACGTTCGCCTACGAGAAGGGCATGCCCATCTCCTGGCGCAAGTTCCTCCGTGACGTCGCGTACTGGCACACGGAGCTCGAGGAGTGAGCGGCGGGTAGACGGGGGCCTCCAGAGGGGGCTCCCGGGCCCCGCTCCGTGACGGGAGCGGGAAGATCGACTGACCGCTTCCCAACGGTGCCGCGGGACCGTGGGACGGGAGAGGACTTCCCGCTCCGCCCCTAGTGTCCCGCGCCCCGGTGTTCCCTTGCCGGGAGAGGAGTGGACACGCATGCGTGACTCGAAGCCCGGACGTTGGGTGGTGCTCGGCCTCAGCCTGCTCGCCTCGCCCTTGGGGGGCTGCGGGAATGACGATGACGGCAACGACACGGAGAAGGAGCGTATCGAGAAGGGGCTGACGCTCTCTCCCGTGCCCCTCAACCTGAACGGCAAGGACCGGGACCTGGTGGGCCTGGGCAGCTACATCGTCAACGCGCAGGCCGCCTGCAACGACTGCCACACCCACCCGCCCTTCTCCCCGGGCGGCGACCCGTTCAAGGGAGAGCCGGAGCGGATCAACTCGGAGCACTTCCTGGCGGGCGGCATGGCCTTCGGGCCCATCGTCTCGCCCAACATCACCCCGGATGCCTCGGGCAGGCCGGCGGGAGCGGACTTCGAGGAGTTCGAGCGCTACATGCGCACCGGCCGCGAGGAGAACGGTGGCCTCCTCCAGGTGATGCCCTGGCCCATCTACCGGAACATGAGCGACCGCGAGCTGCGCGCCATCTACGAGTACCTGCGCGCCATCCCCTCCGCCCAGCCCGGGCCCTGAGGGCAGGAAAGCGTCGGGTAAAGGGGCCGTAAACCGGGAAAAGTTGGGAACCCGTCATTGCGGCCCTCCGCTGACGCGGGGCGTAGTGAACCCACACGGGCGGAGGGCGCATGGATGCGCGCTCACACCATCCCCACAGGGAGGAAACCCATGGAGTGGCTCGAGTTCGATCGTTTGTCTCCGGAGGTGGAGCAGCTCCTGGCGGACCAGGCCGCGCGCCTGAGCGCCACGGTGCGGCCGCCCCCCTCCCCGAAGCAGGAGAGCGCCAGCGCCCGGGCCCGGCGGCTCGAGGCCCTGCTGCGTCAGTGCCCAGCCTCCAACCCCTGGGGGCACCCGGTCGCGGAGTGCTGAAACCCGCACGGGCGGCCAGGAACGGAAGGCCGGGGTCCACCACTGCGGTTCAGCACGTTAGAGTGCGGCCGCGCCCCCCGAGGCGTTCCAGACCATGGCCACCAGGAAGAGCGAGGACAACGAGAGGCTCATCGACCGGGACCTGACCGCGCTGGCGCGGGAGGGGAAGCTCCCTGCCGCGCACGGCGTGGACGGTCCGGTGATGGAGGTGCTGGGCCTCCTGTCGCGAGGGGGCAAGCACCCGTTGCTCTCCGGCGAACCGGGCGTGGGCAAGTCCGCCCTGGTGCAGGAGGTGGCTCGACGCATCATCGAGGGCCGCGTGGACGCGGAGCTCGCCAACGCGCGGATGGTGGAGGTGTCCGTCGCCAACATCCTGGCGCGCAGCACCCAGCGTCAGGCGGCGGAGACGTTCGAGGAGCTGCTGGCCTGGCTCAGCCGTCACCCCTGCCCCATCGTCTACATCCGGGATCTGCCCGCGGTCATCGGCGGGCCACTGGCGCCGGTGGCCTTCCGCGCCCTGCGCACGGGAGGCATCCGCTTCATCTTCGAGACCGAGCCCAAGCGCGTGCAGGAGCTGCTGCGCGCGGACGAGGCCTTCTCCGAGCGGCTCCACCTGGTGCCCCTCAACGAGCCGCCCGCCGAGCGGGCCCGGTGGATACTGGGCCGTGTGGCCGAGGAGCTGGAGCGCGAGCTGCACCTGCCCATTGATCCAGCGGCGTGCGACCTGACGCTGCGGCTGGCCTCCAAGTTCCTGCTGGCCCAGCGGCTGCCGCGCAAGGCGATTGAATTGCTCAAGGAGACGGCCGCGGAGGCCTCCGGAGGCGCCAAGGACCGCGTGGGTCCCGAGGACGTCCTCACCCGCTTCTGCGCCACCACCCGGCTGCCGCGCTTCGTCGTGGACGACGCGATGCCGCTGGACCTGGAGGAGACGGAGCGCTTCTTCGGCGAGCGGCTGCTCGGGCAGACGGACGCGGTGCAGGCGGTGCTGCGCTCGGTGGCGCTGCTCAAGGCGGGGTTGAACGATCCGCGCCGGCCGCTGGGCGTGTTCCTCTTCGCCGGCCCCACGGGCGTGGGCAAGACGCAGCTCGCGAAGCTGCTGGCCGAGTACCTCTTCGGCTCGCAGGACAGGCTCGTCCGGCTCAACATGGCGGACTTCCCCAACGACGGCGACGAGAGCGTGCCCTTTGGCGCCTCGTGGGCCCCGGCGGTGGAGACGAAGCGCGGCGAGCTGACGGCGCTGCTGGAGGGGAAGGTGTTCACCGTGCTGCTGCTCGACGAGTTCGAGAAGGCCGCGCGCAGTGTGCACGACCGCTTCCTGCAGCTCTTCGACGAGGGCACCTTCGTGAACGGGGCGGGGGAGACCATCTCCTGCAACAACACCGTCATCGTGGCCACGTCCAACGTGGGCGCCGAGGTGTACCGGGAGCCGTCCATCGGCTTCATGGGCTCGCGGCGTCCGGAGGAGCTCATCACCGAGGTGGACCGGCGCATCGCCGAGGCCTTCCGCCCCGAGTTCCTCAACCGTTTCGACGCCATCTGCCACTTCCAGCCGCTGTCGAAGGTGGAGATCCGCAAGATTGCCCAGCGCGAGGTGGGCCGGGTGCTGGAGCGCGAGGGTATCCGCGCGCGCGGGCTGGATGTGGAGGTGACACCGGCGGTGGTGGACCTGCTGGTGGACCGGGGCTACTCGCCGCAGTTCGGCGCGCGCTACCTGCAGCGGGAGATCGAGAAGACGCTGACGGCGGCGCTGGCGGTGGAGATCGCCCGCCGGCCGCTGCCGCCGGGAGCACCGGTGCGGGTGGAGACGCGGCCGGGTGGCAAGGTGGTGGCGGTGGCCGAGCTCTCGCCGCGTCCGCGGGAGGAGACGGCGCAGCTCGCGCTGCCCACGGAGAAGTCGGTGTCGGCGGTGAAGCGGCGGCTGGACAAGAAGTCGCTGCTCAACGAGATGGACCGGCTGGTGGGACGGGCGCGGGCGCTGGCGGTGTCGGCGAACCGGCCGAGGCTGGAGGAGCGGCGCGCGGAGCTGCTGGCGGAGACCCAGGCGCCCAACCTGTGGGACGACCCGCAGCGCGCGGCGTCGACGCTGAGGGCGTTCCGCTCGGTGGAGGCGCAGCTGAACGAGCTGGACCGGATGGAGGAGCGGACCACGTTCGCGCGGCGGCTGGTGCGCGAGGCGAAGGGCGAGGCGCAGCTGGCGTCGGCGGCGAAGCAGGTGGAGGAGGTCGCGCGCGAGGTGCAGATGGCCGAGGTGCTCGGGACGGCGGGGACGTCGGACCACGGCGACGAGGCGCTGATTGACATCTGCGCGAGCGAGACGGGCGAGGGACAGGACGCCTGGGTGCAGGAGCTGGCGACCATGTACCTGGGCTGGGCGGAGCGCCGCGGC
Organism: Archangium sp.; assembly: GCF_057119385.1. Lineage (NCBI taxonomy): Bacteria > Pseudomonadati > Myxococcota > Myxococcia > Myxococcales > Archangiaceae > Archangium > Archangium sp. Next base: position 30,454 of record NZ_DBNGVP010000062.1, read on the forward strand.
TACGAGGCGATGGCGGTGGCGGAGGCGGAAGAGCCCTTCCGGGTGGTGGTGCGGATCGCCGGGCCCGGGGCGTACGGCTACCTGGCGGGCGAGGCGGGACTGCACCGGCGCATCGACGAGGAGAAGCGCCAGCGCGCGTACGTGCGGGTGCACCGGGGCGGACCGGTGGAGGAAGAGGAGAGCCTGGACGTGGAGGGCCGCGAGGTGAGGCGGCACGAGGGCACGTACCTGGCGCGGGTGAAGACGGAAGTGACGGTGAAGGACGAGACCACGGGCCGGATGATGACGCTGGCGGGCGCGGGCGAGCTGGGCGAGATGAAGGACATCGCCTCGCGGGTGGTGAAGGGCCAGGGCGGCAGCAACACGGCGGACGAGGCCCGGCGCTACCACCTGGGCCGTGGCGCCCGGGTGGAGGACCCGCGCACGGGTGCGGGCACGCCGCGCGTGAAGGACGTGCTGCGCGGCGAGCTGGACGTCTTCATCGCCGCGTGGATTTCCCGTCCGCCCACCTCGGGCCCCACGAGCGCCGCGAGCTGATTCAGGCTCGACGGATATCGACCTAGCGCTTCTTCACGCGTGGCGCCCATACCGGAACGAATAGCGCCGACACCTCGAGAACGGGAATGACACGCTTCTTGTCATCATCCTCGTACTCGATTTCGTAGGTATCAAGTGCTGGAGCGAGAACAGGCTGCTTGCGCTTCTGCAGCAGCCCCGTCGTTTCACCCGCGGTCTGCTCGAACAGCTTTCCGGGCTTACCAACCTTCCAGCAGACGACGGCATCGATGGCTTTGAAGAAGTGGTCGAGCGAGTTGCCTGCCGACACCTCGAACTTGAACTCGACTCGCGCGAGCGCTGTTTTCGGAACGAACAAACGCTGGGCATCGTGTGCCACGCTCGCGATCGCATCCACGCCGAGCCGTGCATTGTACTCGAGTACGTGCAGGGGCATCCGGTAACGCCCCGACAACAGTCCATACAAATAGAAGAGTTCCTGCTCGGAGCGGGGCGCCTTCATGGGGATTGACTCATCCGGGTCGAGCGCTGTCAGCCCCGCGACATCGGATGGGTCGAGCACGTCCCCCTTCTTCGGCTTGTCAAGCCAACTCCGTACATCTTCGCGGCGACGGTCCATCTGTTGGACCTCCCGGTCACGAAGCCCCGCATGGCGGGCAGAGCGCAACCGATCAATCCAATCCCCGAATGACTCCTCCTTCAATTTTTCGCGCAGCCACTCTGACAGATGCATGAGCAACTTCGGCTCATGCTCGGCGAAATTCGAGATGTCACCACGGTTGGCTGTCGGCAAGAATCGCTGATGATTCACGAAAACCTGCCAGTTCCGAAGGTTTCCGAGGTCATATCCAAGCCCATCTGGAGAGGCTTGCATCAATGCCTTTTCAAGAAGCTCGTTCTTCCGGACCACCGGAATGTAATCGCGGCACAACCAGAGCCCGAATCGCTCCTCGAAACCATACAGGCCCTGGTGGTTCTGCCAGCGCGCTTCGATGTAGACTTCGCGCTGGCGACGATTTCCTTCGACTCGCGCGATGATGCCGTAACCATCCTCGAGCATCCAATTGTTCGGGGTGGTCAGACGCAAGGCGGTCAGGTCATCCCTCGCACCGCGCTTGTTTGCGCCGGAGCTCTCATTGACATCGGCGAACCGATGTCCGAACACCCGGAGTTCCGGTCGCTGAGCAAACTGCTGCACGTCCTTTCCCCAAGCGGCGAGCAGTTCCTTATCGCGCTCGTACAGGTGCGAGTAGCTCGTTTCACCATTCACTCGCAGATCAACCCGAAGCGGCCGCAGGCTCACCTCTTGAGTACCAAGTCCTTCAACATGGCCCTGAGCAACGGCTTCGTGGAAGGAGAGGCGCGTTTCGAACAACCCGCTCCGCAGATCCCCAATGACAGTGAACCAATCAATGTACGACTCGAGACGACGGCGACGCAGGAGCATCTCCGCATCACCGAAAAGCACCTGCTCCACCCAGATCGCGGTTCCACTCTCCAGCTTCAAAAGGCCAAGCTCTCCAAGCTCTTTTGATTTCGGATCCGTCTGCTCCAGTGGGTGGACAGGAATTTCCGCGTCCGCTTCCAATTCTGAAGGGCGAGGAACAGAGCAGATGCGCCAGGCCGGCTCACCTTTACACCTCGTCACCACGGTCAGCCGCTCGCTCGCGAAAAAGAGCTTCGTGCCATGGCCTTTGTAGCCAATGGCCTGATTGGCCGTCGCCTTCCTGGACGCCCCGACGCCCCAGAAGGCGCCGAGCCGCTCATCGTTCATGCCCTCGCCATCGTCGATGAAGAGGATGCTCGGCTTCTCAGGGGTTGACTGGCGCCACGTCCGGATCCAAACCCGCCGCGCGCCGTGGTCCTTCGCATTCGAGAGTGCTTCACGGACGATCTCGAGCGCGTCGACTTTATTCTCGCGAAGCTCGCGAACGAGATTCCGATGGTCATGAATGCGCTTCACTTTCATAATCGACCCCTGAACGATGGGCTCCTTTCACCACATTCGGGACAGCGCGTCACGCATCCCCTACATCCCGAGGAAGGGTGCTTGCTTGGAGGGCTTACGGACCGGAAGAACACCTTCTCTACCCGGCCAATGAGCACGCCCTGGAGTCTGGTGGGCGTGGTGGTTGCCCTGGCCGTCCTCAGTGGCTGCCGCACCGTTCCCGTCCAGGTGTCTCCCCAGGCCCCCGAGCTGCGCTTCGGTGGCCGTGTGGACCATGGAGACCCGGGTGGCCCCCGTCTCTCCTGGGGTGGCACGTCCCTGACCGTGCGTTTCACCGGCACCTCCCTCGGGCTGCGCCTGCTCGATCTGCCCAAGGTCGAGGAGCTCGCCCCCAACCGCTTCCGCTTCAGCGTGGACGGTGCGCCCTTCCGTGACCTCTACGTCGGCGAGGGCCGCATGCTCTACCGCGTCGCCGAGGGTCTCCCCGCGGGCGAGCACCTGCTGCGCCTGGAGAAGGAGACCGAGCCCGTCGTCGGAGAGACCCAGCTCCTCGGGCTCGAGCTCGACCCGGGTGCCCGGCTGCTGCCCGCGCCTCCCGCCCCCACGCGCCGCATCGAGTTCGTCGGCGACTCGGGGCTCACCGGCTTCGGCATCGAGGGCAAGAACGAGTCGTGCAGCTTCAACGTGGAGACCCAGCGCAGCTCCCTCACCTGGCCCGCCCTCACCGCGCAGGCCCTCGGCGCCGAGGCCTCCATCGTCGCATTCTCCGGCAAGGGCGTGGCCGTCAACTACGCCAACGACCCCACTCCCACCCTGCCCCAGCTCTACCCGCGCACCCTCCCCCATCGCGAGGACAGCCGCTGGGACTTCTCCTCCTGGGTGCCCGACGCCGTGGTCATCCAGCTCGGCGCCAATGACTTCTGGAAGGAGCACCCCGGTGAGGAGCTCTTCCGCGATGCCTACCGTGCCCTCGTGGACGGCATCCGCGCCCGCTACCCCGGCGCCCACATCGTCTGCGTCCTGGGCTCCGGCATCACCGACACCCATCCCAAGGACGTCAAGGCGCGCAGACACGCCCGCGCCCTCATCTCCGGCGTCGTGGAGACCCTCCGTCAGTCCGGAGACTCCCGCGTCCACTTCGTCGAGGTGCCTCCCAATCCCGGGGACGAGGGGCTCGGCTGTCTCTGGCACCCCAGCCGGAAGACCCACCAGCGCACCGCCGAGCAGATGACGCCCTTCCTGCGCGATCTGCTTGGCTGGAAGTAGCCCCGGCCCTCACGGAGCCGGCGGCGCGGGCGGCACGGCCGGCGAGGAGCCCGGAGTCATCAGCGAGTCACACGTGGCGCCCGCCATCCACTGGCGCCTGCAGGCCTCGCGAATGAGCGGCTCGCGGAACTGCCAGAGCACCACGAAGACGATGACGAGACCGATGAGCAGCCACGTGCCCATCGAGCGAGGCTCCTCCTCGTCGTCCTCGCGCGCCGTCGCCAGGACCGATTGCAGCACGTCCGTCCGGTCCACCTTCGCGTTCTTCGGCAGCCTCGGCCGGCGGGTGATGAGCACCGCCAGGTCCCTCGTGAGCTTCAACCGGTCGTTCAGCGCCCAGCCCGAGCCCTCCAGCAGCAACGCCAGGTTGCGCTTGCGCAGCTTGAGCCACCCCAGCAACCCCGAGGGCAGCATCACCACGGCCGCCACGATCATCGCCGCCGAGAGGACATCGAACACCGTGAGCGACCGCACCTGCGTCACGATGAACGCCAGGGACGAGCCCACCGCCGCGAAGGCAATGCCCGTCGCCGCGATGAAGCCCCCCGGTCCCGCCGTGGGCGTCCCAGCGGCTGGAGCCGGTGCTCCCGGCGCCGCCAGCGTCCCCTGCGCGTAGCTCTTCTCCAACGACTCATCGAGCGACTTCTCCCCGGCCGCCGCCATCCCCTCGATCTTCTTGGAGATGAACTGGCCGATCCGCCCGAAGGGCATCGTCATCGCCTCCCACAGCGACACGGGCTGACGGATGACCTGTGTCACCACGGCGTCGAACTCGCGGCCCTCCACGTCGTAGAACACGCCGCGCTTGCCCACCGGCAGGCCATCGCTCCGCCCCCGCGTGACGGGCACCGCCACCTCGTAGCTCTCCCCGCCCTCCTTCGCCACCACCTGCACGTAGAGCGTACACGTGGTGCCCTGGCTCGTCAGCGCCGCGTGCGCCGCCCGGTTCGTCACCAGCACCGACAGCCTGTACCTCCGCCCTCCGAGGATGAGCGTCCCCCTCTCCATCAGCGCCCGCCGCTTCGTCTGGTACAGGTCCGGCATGCTGATGAAGTTGTTGGCGAACGTCAGCAGCCAGCGCTGGTAGAGGATCAACCGCTCCAGCTCGTCCACCGCGTCCAGCTTGTCCTTCAGCGCCAGGTCCGCCCGGCACGCCGCCTCCAGCGCCTCGAGCTGGGACTCGGCAATGGCCGCCAACCCGTCCACCAGTCCGCGCAACGGGCTCGTCTCCAGCCGGGCCTGCCACGCCAGGATGGCATCGGCTTTCGCGCACATGTCCCGCCACGCCACGTCCCCCAGCGTCGCCAGGTCCCCCGTGATCGGCACCGACACGTCCTTGCGGAACGCCTCGAGCCGCTCGAATGCCTGGCCCCGGTACAGCCGAGACCACCGCAGCGCCCCTCCAGGCTCCGGAGGCGCCACCGGCAGCTCCGACACCACCCGCGCCAGGGCCTGCGTGTCCCCCAGCGCGCCCTGCACCCGCCCGGGCTCCAGCTTGAGGCCCGCGACGGCCTCCGGCTGCGCCGCCACCAGCCGGCACTGCAGGTAGTACGTGTCCAGCAGCGGCCGGATCTCCTGGATGCGCCGCGCGTGCTCCACGCTCCGCTCGCCCCACGCCAGCACCGGCCCCTTCTGCGCCAGGTGCACCAGCAGCGCGCTCCGCTCCTCGCGGAAGCGCTGGAGCATGGCCGGGTCCACCCCCGCCTGCCCCGCCCGGTTCTTCACCTCCGGGAAGCAGGCCATGAGCTTCACCGCCAGCGAGCGCAACGGCTCGGGCAGGAAGGCCGGGGCGACGATCCCATCCCCGTTCTGCCCCGCCTCCCGCAGCGCCTTCTCGCTGGTGCGCACCTGCTCCAACGTGATGCGCGTCCGGTCCCCCGCCTTCAGCGTCTCCAGCAGGATGCCCGCCACGTCCCGCAGCTTCGTGCCCGCCTCGGAGAGCGCGTCCAGCGCGAGCACGTCACTCGCCGCGTCCGCCCCCTGGTAGGACTCGAGCATCTTCGCCGCGTACTCCACGGCGGCGCGCAGCTCGTACACGCGGATGCGCTTGTTCCCATCCGTGTCGACGAAGGTGAGGAAGCGCGGATCGCAGTGGAGTCCCTCGAGGGGGCAGGCCGTGGCCAGCCACTGGGTCTCCGGAATCTTCACGGCATCCACCAGCACTTCGAAGGACGGGATGGAGACCTGCAGCGAGCCGCCATACCGGCGGTACACGAGGGGGCGCGTCATGGCTGTCCACCAGAGCACAGCTGCCCGCCTGGTGGGGAAGCGGTTTCACTCCGGGGAGTGACTGTTCGCTCCCCTGCCTCCTCGCCCTCCCACCATGCCTCGACCTTCTTGCATCTCTCCCCCGCACGGGGCATGTCTCGGGGTGTGAGCCAAGAGCACCAGCAGACCGGGGCGGAAGGGGCGGGCGCGGCCCAGGGCGAGGGCTTCTTCAGCGCCTATTCGAACCAACAGCCTCGCCGCTCCAAGCGCATGCTGTTGCTGTACCCCGCCGCGGCGCTGTTCCTCTTCCTCGTCGGCAAGTGGTTCGTGGCCCTGCAGCCCGAGGCCACTCCCTACCGCGTGGAGACGGCCTGGGGCCTGCGGCAGGTGAACAAGGGCATGTCGCCGCAGGAGGTCTCCGGCATCCTCGGCCAGCCCACCAGCAAGGAGCGCCGCGGCACCCAGGAGTGCTACCAGTACGGGCGCCCCACCATCAAGGAGCCCTCCTTCGTCCTGCACGTCGTCTGCTACGAGGACGGCAAGCTCATGGAGGTCTCCCAGAAGCGCTACAACTCCTGGGTCGTCACGCAGGACATGGCCATCTCCCCCGCCCCGCTCGAGTACGAGCTCCAGGCCGAGGAGGAGACGCCCGCCACGCCGTCCCTCCCCAGCACGCCCGCCGTCGCCGGCCAGAAGCCGATGTAGCCGCTCGCGCGGCCCGCGTGCGGAGAGTCCTCCATTCTTCACCGGCCGTGCGATGATGGGGGGACATGCGCTGGCTCCCCTCGCTGCTCTTCTGGTCGTTCTTCGTGGCGAGCTCCGCCGTCCTCTTCTGCGTGGCGCTCGTCCTCTTCCTGGTGACGTGGCCCTTCGACCGCGACGGCCGCGTCCTGCACCTGTTCTCCTGCGGCTGGGCGCAGCTCTACTTCTGGGTGAACCCCGGCTGGCGGCTGCGCATCCAGGGCCGCGAGCGCCTGCCGTGGCACGGGCCCGCGGTGCTGGTGTCCAACCACCAGTCCGTGGGCGACATCCTCGTGCTCTTCGGCCTCTACCGGCCCTTCAAGTGGGTCTCCAAGGCCAGCAACTTCAAGCTGCCGTTCCTCGGCTGGAACATGTACCTCAACCGCTACGTGGGGCTGGTGCGCGGGGACAAGGACAGCATCGCGAGGATGATGGCCGCGTGCGAGCGCTGGCTGGAGCGGGGCGTGCCGGTGCTCATCTTCCCCGAGGGCACGCGCTCACCGGACAACCAGATGAAGCCCTTCAAGGACGGCGCCTTCCGGCTGGCCCACGCCAAGGGCTGCCCGCTCATCCCCATGGTGCTCACCGGCACGGGCGACACCCTGCCCAAGCACGGCTGGCTCATCCGCTTCCGCGCGGACTGCAAGGTGCGCGTCCTCGAGCCCGTGGACCCGCGCGCCTTCCCGGATGCCGCCGCGCTGCGCGACCACGTGTTCGGCCTCATGCAACAGGAGAAGGCCCGCCTCGAGTCCGGGGCCGCCGCACCGTGAAGGGCTAGAGCTCCCTGGGGAGCCGGCGCGCCACCTCGAGCAGCAGCACGCGCTGGCGCTCGTGGTCCACGTCGTAGACCGCGATCGCGTCATCCACCACCACCGAGGGCGCGGAGACCGGGTGCCCGGCCACCTTCACCGCCTCGGAGCGGCCTGGGTGCAGCCCCTCGGCGAGCGCCACGGCGACAGCATCCAGCTCCTCCCGGATGCGCCGGTACGTCTCCAGCGACAGGTGGGCGAGCTGATTCCACGCGGGTGGACTGATTTCGACGGTGTACACGGTGCGAGCGCCTGTGGATTTGCTCCTTCTATATTATTTGAGCACAAACAAGGCCAGTCCACTTCCCCAGAAGTCCAGCCCCCTGAAGGGCGGGTTCAGTGGTGAACGGTTCTCGCACCAGACGGTGGACAGAAGAAATTTCCACTCTCCTCCACGTGCGCGAGCACCCACACCCGGGGTGCCTCCCCCCCGGAGACGCCGTGACACCCACCGCCCCGAAGAGGGGGGGACCTGCCGGGTGAAGCGCACTCGCCTCCCGCATCATCTGGCAGCGGACGGACGAGGAACCGCTGCCCCCGTGTCCTGCTGAGCAGAAGGGAAGTAGCCGCCACAGCTTCGCGCCGCACTTCAAGGGAGGCGACGGACCTCCCGGACTGGAGCGTGCGCCATGCGTCTCGAGGCTCTTCGGGCACTCGCCTGCCTTCTCCTGCTGTGGGGCTGTACGGAGGTGGAGCAGCCCCCCACGAGCCCACCGCCGCGGCAAACGGAGGCAGCCGCGGTGCCCACCCGCTTCACGGACACGCTCGTCACCGACGGGCTCGACGCGGCGACCTCCATGGCCATCGCACCGGATGGGCGCCTCTTCGTCTGCGAGCAGGAGGGCCGGCTGCGGCTCATCCAGGACGGAAGGCTGCTGAGCGCGCCCTTCCTCACGGTGGACACGGACGACAGCGGGGAGCGGGGCCTGCTCGGCGTGGCGTTGGATCCAGACTTCCCCCGCCAGCCGTACGTGTATGTCTATTACACGGCCCTCACGCCCCAGGTGCACAACCGCGTCAGCCGCTTCACCGCGAATGGCAACCAGGCCGTGCCCGGCAGTGAGGCCATCCTGTTCGAGCTCCCGCCGCTGGGGGCCAACAACCACAACGGAGGCGCCCTCCACTTCGGGCCGGGCGGCAAGCTCTACGTGGCCGTGGGCGACAACACGCGCTCGGAGCAGGCGCCGAGGCTCGACTCGCTGCTGGGCAAGGTGCTGCGGCTGGAGAAGGACGGCACCCTCCCCACGGACAACCCCTTCTATTCGCGCACCCCGGGCAGCTTCCGGGCCATCTGGGCGCTCGGCCTGCGCAACCCCTACAGCCTCGCCGTGCAGCCGGGCACCGGCCGCATCTTCATCAACGACGTGGGGGCCACCCGGTGGGAGGAGCTCAACGAGGGCATCGCCGGCGCGAACTACGGCTGGCCGGACACCGAGGGCCCCACGACGGACGCGCGCTACCGCGCCCCGCTGTTCGCCTACCCGCACGGCTCGGGCACCGGCGCCGGCTGCGCCATCACCGCGGGCGTCTTCTACAACCCGGCCCAGCGCCAGTTCCCCCCGGAGTACACGGGGCGCTACTTCTTCTCCGACTACTGCAACGGGTGGATCCGCACGTATGACCCGGGGAGTGGCGCCGTCGCCGTCTTCGCCACGGGCCTGAGCGCGCCCGTGGACCTCGACGTGGGGCCGGACGGCAGCCTCTACTACCTGGACCGCGCGGAGGACGCGGTGCGCCGCATCCGCTACTCGGCGTCCAACGAGGCGCCCACCCTCACGAGCCCACCCGCGAGCCAGACGGTCCCCCCCGGCCAACCCGCCACCTTCACGGTGTCCGCCTCCGGCACGCAGCCGCTGCGCTACCAGTGGCTGCGCGAGGACACCGAGCTCGCGGGGCAGACCTCCCCGAGCCTCACGCTGCCCTCGGTGAGGCCGTCGGACTCGGGGGCCCACTTCCGGGTGCGGGTGTCCAACGACTTCGGCTCGGTGCTGAGCAACCCGGTCACCCTCACCGTGCGGAGCAACACCGCGCCCGTCGCCGCCTTCCTCCTGCCCGTGGACGGGACGCTCTACGGCGCGGGGAACACCCTCGCCTACGAGGGCCGGGGCACGGACGCCGAGGACGGAACACTGCCGGACAGCGCCTTCACCTGGCGCGTGGACTTCCACCATGACGGCCACCTGCACCCCTTCGTGCCGGCCACGCGCGGAGCGAGGAGTGGAAGGTTCACCGTGCCGGAGCGGGGCGAGACGGCCGCCAACGTGTGGTACCGCATCCACCTGCGGGTGGAGGACTCCGCCGGGGCCGTCCACGAGCTCTTCCGGGACGTGCGGCCGCGCAAGGTGAAGCTGCGGATGAACACCGAGCCCGCGGGGCTGCGGGTGACGCTCGACGGGCAACCCCAGCCGGCGCCGCTGGAGGTGGAGACGGTGGCGGGCGTGGTGCGCACCCTCGGGGCCGTCTCGCCCCAGGAGAAGGATGGGAAGACGTACGTCTTCGAGCGCTGGAGCCACGGGGGCGGGGCGAACCAGGAGGTCCGGCCCACGGTGGATTCGCGGTACACGGCGGTGTTCCGCGAGGAGCGCACCCCGGTCCACGGCCTGCGGGCGCAGTACTTCGACACGGCCGGCTTCCAGGACCTGAAGCTGGAGCGGGTGGACCCCACCGTGGACTTCCGCTGGGAGACCGGCTCACCGGACCCGGCCATGGACAGCAACACCTTCTCGGTGCGCTGGACGGGCAGCGTGGTGCCCCTGTACTCGGAGACGTACACCTTCCACACCCAGTCCAATGACGGCGTCCGCCTCTGGGTGGACGGCCAGCTGCTCATCGACGACTGGACGGTCCACTCCACCACGGAGAACCGCGGCACCGTCACGCTGCAGGCGGGCCGGGCCTACTCCCTCCAGCTGGAGTTCTTCGAGCAGACGGGCCTGGCCGTCATGCGGCTGCACTGGTCGAGCCCCAGCCAGCGCAAGCAGCTCATCCCCCCGGAGCAGTTGCGGCCAGCGGCTCCCTAGCCGCCTGTCGGCGAATCGGCCAGAGGTGCGGTAGCGCGTAGCAGGCGTCATATGGCATTGCAGCTCCTCAATCACAGACACCGGGCGACAAGCAGAGCCAGATTGAATTGGAGTGCAGGCGCCCAGAAACAAGGAGCATCCCGGCGGCGTGAACTGTCTGGATTGCATGGAGCACCCGGAATGCGTTAAATCCGTGAATCGTACAAATCCAGCGCTGCGGGTGGTGAAAACCTCTGCTATGGTGGGACATCAATACCGCGCACATGAGCCGCCTCGCCCTGCACCTCTTCGGAAGTCCGCTCCTGACGCTCGATGAGAAGCCGCAGGAGGTGGTGCGACGAAAGCTCATGGCCCTGCTCGCCTACATGGCGCTGTCGAACCGGCCGCATGGCCGCGGCGAGCTGGCCGCTTTGCTCTGGCCGGATCTGGATGGGCAGAAGGGTCTGGCCGTGCTGCGCAGCACGCTCTGGGAGGGCTGCCAGTTATTGGGCAAGGACTGGCTGGAGGCGGACCGGAAGACGGTGCGGCTCCGCCCCGGCGCCAGCCTCTGGGTGGATGTCGTCCGCTTCGAGCAACTCGTAGAGGAGGCCCGCTCCTCTTCCTCCCAGCAGGTGCCTCGCGCCACGGTGAGTGCCCTCCTCACCGAGGCGGCCGCCCTGTACCGCGGGCCCTTCCTCCAGGGCTTCTCCCTGCGGGACACCGAGACGTTCGACGAGTGGCGCGAGCTCCAGGCCGAGCGCCTGCGCACCCGGATGACGGAGATTCTGGAGCAGCTCATCCAACTTCAAATCGAGCAGGGGCAGCCCGCCCAGGCCATCGCCTGCGCGCAGCGGCTGCTGGCCCTCGAGCCCACCAACGAGTCGGCCCACCGGCACCTGATGAACCTCTACGCCCAGGGCGGCCAGCGCACCAAGGCCCTCGAGCAGTATGAGAGCTGTGCGCGTATTCTCTCCGAGCAGCTCGCGGTCAAGCCCCAGGAGGACACACGGCGGCTCCAGGAGGCCATCAGGGCAGGCTCCGTCCCCCTCAATGCACCGAGCGCAGCACCAGCACCCACGCCGTTGACCGTGCCCGCGGAACTCCCCTCCCCCACCACGGTCTTCATCGGGCGCGGCAGCGAGCTGGAGCTCATCTCGCAACGGCTGCAGTCCGCGGAGTGTCGGTTGCTGACCCTGGTGGGGCCCGGCGGCGTGGGCAAGACGAGCCTGGCGATCGAAGCCGCCCGCGCCTACGCCAGGCGCCATGGCGGTGGTGCCTGTCTGGTTTCCCTGGCCGGGGTGGACGCCCCCGGGCTGCTCGGCTCCGCCATCGCGGATGCCCTCGCGCTGCCCGCTTCGCCCTCCGATGCGCCCGAGGCCCTGGAGGCCCGCCTCTTCGAGTTCCTGTGCTCCCGCTCCTTGCTGCTCGTCCTGGATAACTTCGAGCACCTCCTCGAGGCGTCCCCGTGGGTGGCCCGCCTGCTGGCGCGCGCGCCCGCGCTCCGGCTGCTCGTCACCTCCCGGGAGCGGTTGAACCTGCGGGGTGAGTGGGAGCTGGCCTTGGAGGGCCTCTCCATCGATGGCACCGAGGCCGTGGAGCTCTTCGTCCGCTCCGCGACTCAGGCAGATGCCTCCTTCTCGCTGACACCTGCCGGCGCGGCCTGTGTCAAGCGGATCTGCCAGCGGCTCGGCGGCATGCCACTGGGCATCGAGCTGGCCGCCGCCTGGGTGCGGCTCATGCCGCTCGAGGAAATCGCCTCGCGCATCGAGGAGGATCTCGACTTTCTCTCCGGGCCGCGCGATGCCCCGGAGCGGCAGCGCGGCATGCGCGCCACCTTCGTGTACTCCTGGAAGCTGCTGTCCGATGGCGAGCAGGGGGCTCTTCGCCGGCTGAGCGTCTTCCGGAGTGGCTTCACCCAGACCGCTGCCCGCGAGGTGGCGGGCGCCTCCCTGGAGCTGCTCGCCGCGCTGATGCGCAAGTTCCTCGTGCGGCGCACCGAGTCCGGGCGCTATGTGCTGCACGAGCTCATCCGCCAGTATGCCGCCGAGCAACTCCATGCCGTGCCCGAAGAAGAGCTGCGCGCCCGCGATCTCCATGCCACCTGGTATGCCGTGCTCCTGCTGGAGTGTCAGCCGGCACTCCAGGGTCCATCCCCCCGGGCGACGCTCGGAAGGTTGGAGCCGGAGCTGGACAACTTTCGCGCCGCCTGGGCTCACGCCGTGGAGCATGGCCGCCTCGATGTAATCCAGCGGGCGCTCGACGGCTTCTGCCTCATCCACGCGCTGAGGGGCCACCGAGCGGAGGTCTCGGCGGCGCTGCGGCGGGCCATTGTCCGAGTGCGTGAGGAGACCGGATTCAGCGCTCCAGATGCCCGGGAGCCGCGCCTGCTGCTGGGCCGGCTGCTGGCACGGCTGGGGCGTTTGTGCCTCGAAGGCGAGACCCAGGGCGAGGCGGCGGGGCTGCTCGCGGAGAGCCAGGGCCTCTTGAGCGAGCTCGAGGTCCCGGAGGAACTGCGCTTCACCCTGGATGCCGCTGGAAGGCTCGCCGTCCTGCAGGGCAACCAGGCAGCGGCGCGCTGGTGCTTCCGCGGCAGCCTGGCCATCAGCAAGACGCTCGAGGACCGGCGCGGTGTAGCCCACGCGCTCAGCGAGTTGGCTGTGGTGGCCATGAGCGACGGAGACGCCGGGGCGGCCCGGCAGCTCCTGGAGAAGAGCCTGGACACCTTCCGTTCCCTGGAAGACGGGCGCGACGTGGCCACGGGCCTGGGCCGCCTGGGGTACCTGCTCGCGCAGGAGGGGGACCTGGAGGGCGCCAACCGCGCCTACCTGGACGGGCTGCGGCTCCTGGAGGAGTTGGATGAACCCCTGCGCACCGCGGAACTGCTCGGGAGCCGGGCCCGCGTGCTCTGCCTGCGCGATGACCTCGAGGAAGCGCGGCGTTGCTGTGAGCAGCAACTCGCCATGGGCCGCGCACTGGAGCACCCAGAGCTCCAGGCGCGTGCGCTCCACGGGCTGGGGCTCGTGGCCCACCGGCGCCAGGACGGCGCGGAGGCCCGGCGCCTCTTCGAGGAGAGCCTGGCGCTCTACCGCAAGCTCAATGCCCGCCAGGGCATCACCGAGTCGCTCATCTGCCTGGGACGCCTCGCCTCGGAGGCGGGTGCGCCCCAGCGTGCCCGCGGCCACCTCCACGCCGCGCTCGAGATGGGGATGGAGGTGGGCGCCACGTCCCAGGTGCTCGACGCCCTGGTGGGCTTGGCCGAGCTCCTCGCTCCGGTGGCTCAGCCTCCCCGGACACAGCGGGCCCTGCGGCTCATCGCCACTCATCCGGCCGCGGAGCGTTCCACCCGGGAGCGCGTGGCTCGTCTGCTCACCCCTGACCTGGCGTCCGGGTCCGCGCCGCGCCCTGGAGTCCCAGCTCCCGAATTGTCTACCCTCGTCGCCGACGTGCTGGCGACCGCGCCATGAGCCACTCCCTCCTGGCTTGAAGTCCTGCCCGGGTCCCCTCCATGATTGCCTTCCACGAACAGGTCCGGCTCTCCCTGGGTCTCTCGCGCCGGACCTCTCTTCGTTGCCAAGAAAGAGCCGATGTCTTTCAACGAGCTCGATGAACTCCTCGCGGACGATGCGCCCTCCGGCCTCAGCGCCGAGCAGCGCCCGCTCATCGTGGTGGTCGACGACGACGCCACCATGCGCAAGTCCCTCCAGGCCGTGCTGTCTCCCAACTACCGGGTCATCCTCGGCGCGTCCGCCCGGGAAGGGGTGGCCGCCGTGACCGAGGAGGTATGCGCCGTCATCCTCGACGTGAAGATGAAGGGCTACGACGGCTTCTGGGCCTGCAATGAGATCCGCAAGAGCCATCCGGAGCTCCCCATCATCTTCTACTCGGCCTACCAGGATCTGAAGGATCCCTACGACATCATCAATGAGCACCGGCCCTTCGGTTACATCACCAAGGACGGCTCCACCAGCCGGCTGCTGGAGGCGCTGGACATCGCCGTGCGGCTCCACAAGATGACCCTGGACAACAAGAAGCTGGTCGCCCGGCTGGAGCAGGAACTGAAGCGGCGGCGGGACCCCGCGCCCTCGCCAGCGCAGGAGCAGCCACCGCGGAAGAAGGGCCGCCCCACGAGCCGATGAGCGGGGCGCTGGCGAGGCTGCTGCTCCTGGTCCTGCTGGCCACCCTTTGCGCCGTGAGCCCCGCCCGGGCCCAGACGCCCCCCGGAGCGCTGCCCTTCGTGACGTATGGAGCGGAGGTGGGCTTCGGCCAGTGGCCGGTTCGCGACATCGCCCAGGACTCGCACGGCGTCCTCTGGGTGGGCACCGACGATGGCATCTACCTGTACGACGGCTACCGCTTCCGGCGCGCGGAGCATCAGGGGTTGCCGTCGACCCACATCTCCCGGTTGGTGGCCGGCACCAACGGCGACATGTGGTGCGGCACCCTGGATGGGTGGGCGCGGTGGCACGCGGGGAGGTGGACCCGGTATGGCGCCGCCCAGGGCGCGCCCGGCGCCTGGGGCGACCTGCGAGTGGACCCCACCGGGCTCGCCTGGGTGGCCTCGGACCAGGGGCTCTTCCAGGAACAGGAGGATGGGCGCTTCGCCCGCGTCCCCGGGTGGCCGGGCGGGGGGACCCGGTGGCTTTGGCTCGAGTCCAGCGGGGACGTGTACGCGGTCTCTCCGGGCGCGCTCCACCACCGCGATCCCGCGGGCCGCTGGCGTACCTGGGGCGAGGCGCAAGGGGTCCCGCGCGAGGGCCTCCTCCATGTGGCGCGCGACGGCTCGGGCCGGGTGTGGATCTGGGGCAGCTACGCCCTGTGGCGGTTGCTGCCGGGCGCCAGCGCGTTCGAGGCGGTCCCCGGTTTGGAGGCAAACCGCGCGCTGTGGGGCGCCATGCGAGATCGCCATGGCACGCTCTGGCTGACCTCGGACAAGGGATTGGTGGAGGTAGGCGAGGACGGCCGGCCGCGCGGCGTCACGGGCCCGCCGACGCAGCGGGTGTGGGCGGCCTTCGAGGATCGCCAGGGCTCGCTCTGGGTAGGCGGACTCGGGCTCTTCCGCCTGACGGGCGTCGGCCTGTGGCGCACGCACTCCGTACGGCAGGGGCTGCCCGCCCAGGAGGTGTGGGCCGTCCATCGGGATGCGAGTGGGCGGTTGTGGGCCGGCACGGGCAATGGGCTGGCCAGGGCCACGAACGAGGGCTGGGTGACGGTGGAGACGGTGCCGCCCAAGGCCGTGCGTGGCATCTTCCAGGAGCCCGGAGGTGGTGCCTTGTGGCTGAGCGGTGGCTGGTCCGAGCTCTTGCGCTACGAGCCACGCACGGGCCAGCTCGAGCGCTTCGGGCCGGAGCGGGGCCTGGGCGCAACCGTCACCCTGAAGGTGGTCCTGGATGGAGAAGGGACACTGTGGGTGGCGACGAACGCGGGGGCGTTCCGCGGCAAGCGGCACGGTGACGGGTGGCGCTTCGCCTCCGTCCTCCTGCCCGGCGGTCCCCCGAGCGAGGCCGTCTTCGACGTGCTGGTGGACGCACGCGGGCGGGTGTGGCTCGCGGGTCAGGCCGGGCTCGTCGTCGTCGAGCGCGACGTGATGCGGCGCTTCAAGGTGGCGGATGGCTTCCGCCGTGACTCCGCGAGCTATCTCCTGGCGCGTCGGGATGGACAACTCTGCGTCACCTATTTCCGGGTTGCGGGAGGCGTGAGTTGCTTCCGCTACGACGGAGACGGCCCGAGGGACTTCCTCCACCTGGATTCCACGACGGGGCTGGCGAGCGATCGCATCTACCAGCTCGGCGAGGACTCGGCGGGGAGGCTCTGGGTGGGGACGGGCAAGGGGGTGGACGTGTTCGGTCCGGAGGGCCGGGACCACTTCAACGTGGCCAACGGCATGCCAGGGGACGACACCAACGCGCGCGCCTTCTGGGTGGATGCCAACGGCGACGTCTGGGTGGGCACGAGCACCGGGCTGGGCCAGTTCCTGGCGCGACACTACACCGGGCCCCCACGGCCTCCCGATTCCGTGGTGGCCGCCGTCCGCGCGGGGGGGCTGGCGCAGGAGCGGGGGCCGCACGAAGTCCCCTACGCGCGCAACACGCTGGAAATGGAGGTGCGGGCGCACACCTTCCTCAACGAGCGGCAGGTCCAACACCAGGTGCGGCTGATGGGGCTCGAGCCGGAGTGGCGGGAGCTGGAGGGGCACCAGGCGCGCTACACCGCGCTCGCTCCCGGTGCGTACGTGTTCCAGGCCCGCTCCCGCCACGCGTCCGGGGAGTGGGGTCCCTCCGCGAGCTTCTCCTTCGTGGTGCTGCGCCCCTGGTGGCGCACCTGGTGGTTCTATGCCGGGTGTCTGCTGGGGCTGGGTGGACTCTTCTCCCTGGCCATCCATATCCGCGAGCGCGCCACGCGCCGCCAGCGCGCGCGACTGGAAGCGCTCGTCGCCCAGCGCACGCGCGAGCTGGAGCAGGCCCAGGCGCAGCTGGTGCAGATGGAGCGGGAGACCACCGAGCAGCAGATGGCGGGGGGCTTCGCGCACGAGATTCGCAATGCGCTGACGGGCGCGAAGATGCTGCTGGGCACGGTACTGAGCGTCGGCGGCGAGCCCGGCCGAAGCCTGTGCATGCGCAATGGCGCCCTGCTCAAGGACTTGTACGTGGGGCTGCGCGAGCACCTGCCGCCCGAGGCGCGGCCCCGCGTGGCCACCGTGCTCAAGGAGCTCAACGGGAACGAAGCCCGGATGGACCAGGTGATGCAGGACACGGACGAGGCGCTCAGCCGGGCGCTCTCGGTCACCCAGCTCATCCTGGAGTATGCGCGGCTCGGGCGGGAGCGGCCCAGCCCGGAGCCCACCCGGGTGGTGGACGTGCTCACGCCTCTGCTGGAGGAGTCTCGCGAGGACTTCGCGGCCCAGGCCATCACGCCGCACCAGGAGGGGAGCGGCGACTGCACGGTGGCCATCAAGCCCATCCACCTGTACTCGGTGCTGAAGAACCTCGTCCTCAACGCGCGCGACGCGCTGGTGGAGAAGAGCGGCCCGGGGGCGCGGGAGATTCGCATCACGTGGCGGGAGGAGCCGGAGTGGGCCGTGCTGCGCGTGGAGGACACGGGCACGGGCATGCCGGCCGAGGTGTGCGAGCGCATCTTCGAGCCCTTCTTCACCACCAAGCCGGATGAGGGCACGGGGCTGGGCCTGAGCGTCGTGCGCAAGCTGGTGAAGCTCTATGGCGGCACCATCCGCGTGGAGAGCGCGCCGGGCCGGGGGACGTGCTTCACCCTCACGCTGCCCCGGCCCGCCCCTCCCTCGCGGGTGCGCTCGGCGTAGAGCGTCACAAGAAAAAAGCGCAGGGGCGTTTCTTGTGACGGTACGCGTGACGATGGCGTGATGCAGTCCCGGTATATCCTGTTCAATAGGCGAGGCGTGTGGACGGCACACGTCCCTCCCGTGTTTGCCCAAGAAAGGCCTCTATATGTCGATGAAGTGGATGCGGCGGGCTGTTGGAATCTCCATGGCACTTTCGCTCGCGGGCGGCGGCACCGCCGCCGCGGAGCCGGAGCCGCCAGCCGTGGCTTCGGGTGCGCGCGGGCCCCAGGTCCGCAGGACCCTGGACGAATCGCTGCTCGAGGTGTCCGCCACCGTTCCCGGCTTCGGGGGCCTGTACCATGACGAGCAGGGCCGGCTGGTCATCCGCCTGATGCGGGACTTCGAGGGTCCCGCGGCCCAGCGCGCCATCGCCGCCGTGTTCGGCCCGGAGATGCTCCCCGCGGCCGGCGTCGTCTACGCCCCGGCCCGGTTCTCCTTCGCCAGCCTCAAGGCGCTCCAGGAGCGGGTCACTCCGGACGTCCTCTCCCATGTGGGCGTGGTGATGACCGACGTGGACGAGAAGGGCAACCGGGTGGTGGTCGGCGTCGAGAACCCGGAGGTGCGCCAGCGGATCCTCAAGCGGCTGGAGGCGCTGGGCGTACCGCAGGACATGGTGGAGGTGGTGGAGATGAGTCCCCTCCTGCCCACCAGCACCGTGCAGGCCGGCTGGCGCCCCATCACGGGCGGGCTGCAGATCGAGACCCCTGGCAAGTACTGCACCCTGGGGTTCCCGGCCCTGCGCGGCACCACGCTCGGTTTCGTCACCAACTCCCACTGCACCCAGACGCAGGGCGGAGTCGAGAACACCCAGGCCTACCAGCCCACCATGGCCACCTCGAACCTGGCGGGTACGGAGTTGGTGGATCCGCTCTACAGCTCCGGCGGCAGTTGCCCCGCGGGCCGCATCTGCCGCCGCAGCGACAGCGCCTTCTTCCGCGCCGACACCACCATCAACCCGCTCATCGCCGCGACTCCCGGCGCCTTCAATCTCAGCGTCTCGAGCTGGCTGTCGGTGCCCTCGAAGACCCTCTCCCTCGCCCAGGGGCAGACCGTCTTCAAGACGGGCCGCACCAGCGGCACCACCAGCGGCACCATCCAGTGGGCCTGCGCCACCATCAACTCCGGTGGCACCCCGCACACCTATTACTGCAACTACATCGCCACCAACTCCACGCAGAACGGCCAGGGCGGTGATAGCGGCTCCCCGGTGTATTTCCTCTCGGGCAGCAACGCCATCCTGGCGGGACTCATGTGGGGCGCGGGCTCCAACCCGTGGAACTTCGCGTTCAGCCCGCTCGCCGCCGTCCAGGACGAGCTCGGCATCATCCCGTACTGCCAGGGCAACACCGGCTGCTGAGTCCCGGTACGCATAAAACTGCACGGGGCGGCCATTGCCTCACCGCCCCGTACTGTGTCCGCGGAATGACGGAGGCGGTGGTGGCGCGGGTGGTGGACGCCCCCACTCCAATGTTCGCCAGCGCTTGCCTTCCAATCACGGGGTGATGGTGGATGGCACTCCCATGACGGCCGACGTGCGCCCGTGCAACGCCGAGGCCGAGGTGCGCTTCGCCCACAAGACGGGTCTCTCCTCGGGCTTGGGCGGCGGCGCCGGCATCGTCCGCGGCCTGCGGGGGAACGAGCGCCACTCCCTCATCGCCCTCACCTCCAACCTGGGCTACCGCTACACGGCTCGCTCGCTGTCCGAGCGCTCCCCCTCACCCTGCCTTGGCGCGGGCCTGTGCTACACCCAGCGCATTGCCACCCTGGGCCGCACGTGGGACGCCTGGCTGCGCGAGCGCCTCCAGCCGCCCCGCTGAGGGCCCATGACGAACGGCTGCAAGCACGGCTGGCATGAGGACGGCAGGCCGTGCTCCACGTCCCGCCCCGTGACCGCCGGGCTGGCCCCGCCGCTGACGGACGGAAGCCGGGAGGGAGCCGCGCGGGCCTCAATCACTGGCGCGGCTCCCCCTGTTTGAATGGGCGTGAGGCGGGTTGTCAGCCACCGCTCATTTGCCTGAGTTGTAGACCTGGTCGAAGATGCTCTTGATGGTCCCCAGGTTGCCGACCGCCAGGTGCGGCTCGCGGCCCACGGAGGCATACGGGCCGAGCGTCCCCAGCGTCTGGTCCACCACGGAGAGGTTGTTGGTGCCCTGGGCGCTGAAGCGCTGCGCGACGAAGTTCGTGGCCTGGCCCAGGGTGGCGCGCGAATACAGGCCCACGCCCCAGCCCAGGTCCTGCCTCATCCACGCCATGGCGAAGTAGCGGTACTTCGACGGCGTGTAGGCGCCATTGGAGGAATTGACGGCCACTTCCTCCCATACCCCGTCGAAGCGCAAGCCGAACAGCCGGTTCAGCACCGAGGCCTTGAAGTAGATGGCGGGCACGAAGGGCACGGGCGTCGGCTGACCCGCGCTGTCGTACACGCTCGTCATGAAGGGCTGGGACGCGCCGCTCCCGTTGATGAACAGGTAGCCGAGCTTCACCACCTCGTTGACGGGGGCGTAGGGGAGCGGGCCCACCTTGTGGTGTCCTTCCATGCGCAGCCCCGCGGCCCGCCCAGTCATACGGATAGACGCCAACATGGATTTCCCCCGTGCTGACGGGGTCCGCGTTGTTGAGGGCGTACAGCGGGGAGGCACGGCCGCAGATGTCGCCAGCCTCCTGGGGATTGAACCAGGTGGGCGCGGCGGCACCGTTGCAGCCACTCTGGCCCGCGGGCGCCGGGAAGAAGAGGGATGCCTGGATTTCTCGTCCGAGGTCCGTGGTATCGATCGTTTCCACGCCCAGCACGCGCAGCGAGTCGATGCTACCGCCGCGCCCGCCGCTGACGCTGACGCTGATGACAGGGTTGGAGACGGTACGCGCCGAGGCCAGGGCCGGTGCGAGCAGGAGCATCGCGAGCGCCAGGGGGTGACGGCCACGGGGGAAACGGAAATGCGGTGACATGCGGGGGCTCCTTCCGGGAGCACAGTGTGTTTGAAATCTTGTACATGCCCGCCATCACGGCTGCATCACACACGCCTGTGACGCCGCTGTGATGGTGCACCTCCAGCTTCCCCAGGAGTTTCACGGCGCACCCGAGCGACGAGCTTCAAGCCTCCGGTGCACCAGACAGCCGGGGGCTGGCGGATTCACCGTAGGAAGGGGTACCCGCCCGAGCCCTGCTGGCATCCGGCGTGACGCTGTGACAGGAACCGTCACGGCACAATCACAGACATCATCACAGCGCGATAACAGACATCGTCACAAGAAAAATCCAACCATTTGACATTGATTCAATGACCATCAGCCACTAGTTTTCGTCCTGCAGCCAACGCGCTGCGCTTCAATCCCATCCCATCGCCAGTACCATTTCAGGAGAGCTGAACATGAAGAAGACGCCTTTGTTTGTGTTTTTGATGGGCTTCGCCATGCTGACGAATGCCGGTTGTGGTCCGGGCTCCGAGCAGGAGGGTGTGGAGGGGGCGTCCGCTGCTCCCGTGGCGGCCGCTGCTCCCTCGGAGATTGGCCAGACCGATCAGGCCTTGTGCTCGGGCAGCGGCGGAATCGCGAGGACCGTTACGTTCGTCAACAGGCGGAGCCAGTCGATCGACCTCTACTACTACGGCACCAACTGCTGGCAGTACCTCGTCACGCAGTCCATTCCGCCGGGCGGTTCGTACACCGTCAACACCGCGGGTTACGTGTGGTGGAATTTCACCCAGGCGTACACGGACCTGTCCGTTGGCACCCACCAGGTTCCCAATGCGTACGGGCCCTACACCTGGTACGTCTTCTAGTAGAGCCTTGTTGCTGCGGAGGCCGCCTTGCGGTCTTCGCGGTGCAGGATGAGACGGTGGCGGTGGAGTCCGTCCGCACCGCCACCGCTCCGTCGTGAGTTGATTGCGTGCAAGCCCCCTTCGAGCCCTCATCCGTCGCGCCTATGGCTTCCGCAATCCCAAGGCACTCAGGGCGATGATACTGCTGTGCTGCGGGGGCATGGAGTTCACTCCGCCCCTGCCAGTAGCGGCGTAGTCCCTCGCGGTAGAAGCAGGCGACTGGGGACGAGCCCCGGAGCGCCGACAGATTCGACTGCCACCCGGCCAGCAGGGCAGCGGAGCCAGGCGCTCTGTCATGCAAAGCCGCGGCTTTCTGGCACCCCAGCTCGTGCCCCTGTCTCATTCATGCCTCGAGCTCTCGCGGGGACTTGCGTCCCATGACCATCGCTCGGCTCCGCACACCCGTGAACCCCAAATCCTCCCCATACGCACGGCCTCTGGTCCTCGGCCCTGCCCACTCGACGTACCGAAGACCC
>NZ_DBNGVP010000063.1:0-62748 GCF_057119385.1 Archangium sp.
GGGTGCTCATGCTGGTGGCCAGCCTGGGCGTGGCCAAGGGACTGCCCCCGGTGCCCGAGGGCGGACTCACGGCGTTGCTGCGCGCCCCGCGCTACGCCCTCCCCGAGGGCCTGTCCCTGGAGGGCGCGTCAGCGGTGCAGATGGTGGCCGACGGCACCGTGCTCGTCACGGGCGTGGCGGCGGGCACGGTGGCGACCTCAGCAGGCAGCGCCTGCACCGATGGCTCCGAGAAGACGGACGGCTACTCTTGGCACCACCTCGCCACCGACAAGAACAGCATTTCAACGCTGCGCGGTGGCCCATGGACTCCCCTATTCGAGGACTTCTTCGAGATGGCGGGGATGAGCCTGGACGCGAAGGAGAACCGCATCTACCTCAAGGGCCATAAGGGCCCTCATCCCAAGGAGTACCATGACGAGGTATATAACAGGCTCCAACGAGCCATGAGGAACTGCGGGACGCTTGCTCAATGCAGGAGCAGGCTGGTGACAGCACTCAAGCAAATCGCGGACGAACTCTGCACTCCCGGTTCACATCTCCACCGGCTGATAACGAAGTCAGGGGATTGAGTTCGAAGCGAAAAACATGTCCAGGTACTATCAACTGAGAGATGACCTCTATCACCCCGGGCGCTGGCACCTGAGGACGCCTGTCGATGAGCACGGGCAGAAGCTCAATCCCTGGCAATTCACCGAAGGCCGCTGGCTCGAGCCCCAGGGAATCATCCGGTTTCCCGTGAGACCCGACGGAGTCGCGCTGGAGTTCACCCTGGACTCTTTCGCCACCCCCGTGGTCCACGGCCGCGTCGTCCAGCTCTTCGAGCGCATGGGCATCCAGGAAGTCCAGTTCATCCCCGTGGATGTGGAGGGCCAGGCCGAGCCCTGGTTCATCCTCAATGCCTTGCGCATCCTCCGCTGCATCGACGACGCCCGCTGTGCGGAGGTGCGGTACTTCACGCCCGAGGATGGCCAGCCCGAGAAGGTCGGCGAGTACAAGAACGTGCGGGGAATGCGCATCGACCCGGCGAGGACAGAAGGCGCCCGCGTCTTCCGTCCGTGGGGCTGGTACCTGTCCCTCCTCGTCTCCGAGGACCTCAAGCAGTCCCTGGAGCGCGAGGGCATCACCGGCACGTGCTTCACCGAGGTGTGAGCCAGGCCCCGCCCCCTACCAGCACCGCGCGGCGAAGGCGGCCAGCTCGCGGTTGAAGCGGCGGGAGTCCTCCCAGAAGGGCGAGTGGCCCACGCCGGGGTAGAGGGACAGCTGGGCCCCGGGCACCAGGGAGAGGATGTGGCGGCTGGAGGCGGGCAGCACCACGCGGTCCTCCACCCCGTGCGTCACGAGCACCGGCACGGTGAGCCGGTGCAGCACGTCGTCATGGTCCTCGGAGCGCGAGCCGAGCGCCTCGCGCACGTACGCCGGCACCATCTCCGTGTAGGCCAACACGCGCTTGCGCGTCTCCTGGGACACCGGCTGGTGGTGCAGCAGCGACACGAAGCGCTCCAGGGTGGCGCGGCCGTGGCCCGCCTCCTCGGTGAACAGGCCCGGGATGAGCGCGAGCAGCTCGGGCGACAGCAGCCCGAAGGCCTCCTCCGAGCCGCTCTTCACCAGGGCGGACACGAAGTGCACACCGGCCACGTGCTCCTGCCCGAAGTTCCGCAGGTAGTCGGCCACCACCATGCCGCCGTAGGACCAGCCCACCATCAGCGGCCGCTCCAGCTCCAGCGCCGACATGACGGCTTGGATGTCCCGGGCCCACACGCGCCCGTCCCCATAGCCCCCCCGGGGCTTGTCGGACAGGCCGTGCCCCCGCAGATCCATGGCCACCAGCCGGAAGCCCAGGCCCAGGGCGCTCTGGAACTGCCGCCGCCACGCCAGGTGGCACTGGGAGAAGCCGTGGACGAAGAAGAGGGGCGGCCCGTACACGTCCCCCGCGTCGTACACGCGCAGGGACACCCCCCCGGCGCCCTCGACGGTGTGGATGCGCACGGGGATGGGCTCGAAGAAGGGCGACTCGTTCTCGGGGTCCCGCCACGCCGAGGGCGGCTCCAGCACCGTCACGGCCGGGCCCTGGCGGGTCCGCGCCATCGGAGGAGGCGTCTGCACGGAGAGGGAGAGGAGTTCGTCCATCATGGCGCGGAGTCCTTCGGGATGCACGGGAGTCGACTCCGCTAGGAATAGGCATCCCCCGCACGAGCGGGAGCCCCCCTTCTCCAGAAGTCCTCCGGAAGCCCGGCTCGCACCGGAAATCCGTCCATCCCCGGACAATCCGTTTTCCCTGGAGGGAGGAGGGAAGGGGGGCTTGCAGGGAGCGGGCCGGGAGTGCGCGGCAGGAGACGTCTGGCCGCCCTGCGCGCCGGGGGGCACGGAGGGCATACAGGGGCGGGCGTCGTCACGGGAGGCGGTTAGTAGTAAGCCCTCGCCGTACACGGACACGCAGGTGGAGGGAGCCTCGCGCATGAAACGCATCTTGATTGGACTGCTCGCGGTGGTGGGGGCGCTGACCCTCCTTTTCACGGGGTTGGTGTTGGGGCTGCTCTTCATGGGGGCGTCGAACAAGCCGGGGGTACCGGGGCAGGTGGTGTTGGAGCTGGAGCTGGACGAGCGGCTGGTGGAGCACGTGCCGGAGGACTCGTGGGCGAGCGCGTTCGGCCCGGAGCGGCTGACGGTGAGGGACGTGGTGGACGCGCTGGAGCGGGCGGGGGGAGACGAGCGGGTGAAGGGGCTGGTGGTGAAGGTGAACGGGACGCCGGGGAGCACGGCGGTGGTGCAGGAGCTGCGCGACGCGGTGAAGGCCTTCCGGGCGACGGGGAAGAAGGCGGTGGCGTACGCGGACACGTTCGGCGAGGGGGACAACTCGACGGGGGGGTACTACCTGGCCTCGGCCTTCGACGAGGTGTACCTGCAGCCCTCGGGGGAGCTGTCGGTGACGGGCATCGCCATCGAGACGCCCTTCGCGCGGGATGCGCTGGCGAGGCTCGGGGTGAAGCCGCGGATGAGCAAGCGCCAGGAGTACAAGGCGGCGGTGAACACGTACACGGAGCAGACGTACACGGCGCCGCACCGGGAGGAGACGGAGCGCTTCCTGACGAGCCTCTTCGGGCAGATGGTGAAGGGAATCGCCGAGGGCCGGGGCCTGAGCGAGGAGCAGGCGAGGGCGGCGATGGACGAGGCGCCGCTGCTGGCGCCGCGGGCGCTGGAGGCGAAGCTGGTGGACGGGCTGCTGTACCGCGACGAGGTGTACGCGAAGGTGAAGGAGGCGGCGGGCGAGGGGTCGGAGCTGTTGTACCTGGAGAAGTACCTGGAGCGGGCGGGGAGGCCGAACCGGACGGGGGGGCAGACGGTGGCGCTCATCTACGGGGCGGGGGAGATTGCCCGGGGCCGCAGCCGGGCGAGCCCCATGTCGGGGGAGGTGACGATGGGGAGCGACACGGTGGCGGCGGCGTTCCGCAAGGCGGTGGAGGACACGAGCGTGAAGGCCATCGTGTTCCGGGTGGACAGCCCGGGAGGCAGCTACGTGGCGAGCGACACGGTGCGGCGCGAGGTGCAGCGGGCGCGGGAGAAGGGCAAGCCGGTCATCGTGACGATGGGCTCGTACGCGGCGAGCGGGGGGTACTTCGTGGCGATGGACGCGGACAAGATCGTGGCGCAGCCGGGGACGCTGACGGGGAGCATCGGGGTGTTCAACGGGAAGATGGTGACGGCGGACTTCTGGGAGAAGCTGGGGGTGAACTGGGAGCCGTTGGGGGCGGGGAAGAACGCGACGATGT
The DNA here is from genome assembly GCF_057119385.1 of Archangium sp. Lineage (NCBI taxonomy): Bacteria > Pseudomonadati > Myxococcota > Myxococcia > Myxococcales > Archangiaceae > Archangium > Archangium sp. The sequence continues at coordinate 3,768 of NZ_DBNGVP010000063.1, forward strand.
ACAGCTCGGACATGGAGTTCACGCCGGAGCAGCACGCGAAGAACGAGGCCTTCCTGGACCAGGTGTACGCGGACTTCACGAGCAAGGCGGCGGCGGGGAGGAAGATGCCGGTGGAGCAGCTGCGGGAGGTGGCGAAGGGGCGGGTGTGGACGGGGGAGGACGCGAAGGAGCGGGGGCTGGTGGACGAGCTGGGCGGCTTCCCGGTGGCGCTGAAGCTGGCGAAGGAGGCGGCGAAGCTGGAGGGCCCGGTGCGGGTGGAGGTGTTCCCGCGCAAGAAGGGGGCGGCGGAGGTGCTGTCGGAGCTGCTGGGGGAGAAGCAGGGGGACAACAGCGACGACGAGGCGGCCGCGGGCGCGCGGATGACGGCGCCGTGGGAGCCGGTGCTCGAGGAGACGCGGGTGCTGTACCGGCTGGGCGTGCAGCTGGGCGTGGTGGGCGAGCCGCGCCGGCACGTGCTCTCCGCGCCGGTGCCCGAGCCCACCTGGTAATGCTCAGTAGTCAGGGACTGCCTGCCCATGTGCTCGCCGGAGCCAGGGGCAGGTGATAGAAGCCGGGCCATGTCACGCCGTGACCTCTGGCAGAAACTCTACGAGCGCTTCGACCCGGAGTTGCCCGCCCCCATGGAATGGCGGGCGCCCCGTCCCCACAGCCCGGCGCAGAAGATTCTGGAGACGTTGGATCGGCCCTTCGGCACGCCGCGCATCCTGCTGATGGGAACGGTGGGCACGGGCAAGACGACGGAGTTGATGCGCGTCGCCGATGAGCGCGAGAACCGCGAGCTGGTCGTCTTCCTGGACCTCGAGCGGCACTTCACCAACGTGGTGAAGGACCCGAATGCGCTGCACCTGATTCAAGCCTGGGAAGTGTGCTTCCTGGCGGGGCTGGCGCTGGTGTTCCAGTACAAGGAGCGGTTGGGGCTCGAGATCGACCCCGAGATGGTGAAGCAACTCGGCCGGGCCTGGCAGGGGCTCGCTGTGGCCACGAATACCCCGAATCCCCAGCTCGACCTGGGCTCCTTCGCCAAGGAGGCCCTGGAGTTGGGGGCAACCCTGGCCACCACGGGAGCACTGGGCGTGGAGGCGGCGGGGACGGCCTGGGGGCTCAAGACGGCGAAGACCGTGATGGGCTCCATGCGGTCGTGGATCTGGAATCTGCCGCTGGGGCGCAGTGAGAAGACAGTGCCCGACCAGGAGCGGCAGGTGCAGGAGCTGCTGGGCGCCGTCAACCTGCTGCTGGGTGAAGTGCAGCAGAAGCACCGCAAGGTGCTGCTCATCATCGATGGCCTGGATCGAATCCGGGATGTCAAACGCGCGAAGGAGCTCTTCGTCGAGTCACAGCTGCTCTCCCAGCTCAGCTGTCCCCTGGTGGTGTGTGGTCCCTTCGCGCTCCGGCACCACGTGGCCACGGCTGGAGTCCGTGGCTTCAAGGCCAGCGCCCTGGTGAATGAGCCCGTCCTGGACCATGACGACCCGAGCCGCCCCGGAAAGGGAGTGGAGTTCTTCTGCAATGTGTATGCTCAACGGGTGAAGGATCTCGGAAACGAGGCCCTGGAACTGGTGGATCGGAAGCTGCTGGTCGAGCTCGCCTACCGCTCGGGCGGGAGAGCCAGGGATTTCGTCCGGTTCATCCGCTCGCTCGTCGAGCTGGCCTGGGACCAGGATGCATCCACGGCGACACCGGAGTTGGTGAAGCAGGTATTGGATGAATGGCGTCTGAGACAGGAGACTGGACTGAACAAGGATCACATCCGGCTCCTGCAGGAGGTGATGAGTGATCCGAAACACGAGCTGCCGTCAGGCGAGCTGGCGCATGAGCTGCTCGACTACCATCATCTGCTGCCCTACCCCAATGACTCGGAATGGTACTACCCCCATCCGCTGCTGACGATGCATCGGGTCCAGCCACCCCAGGCTGGCTCCGCCGGCTGAAGATTTCGCTGGGGCTGTCTCGTGCCGGGCTGCTGGTGCTGGTGGACCACGCCCGCCCCGAGCGGCTGGGGGAGTTGGTGCGGACATTGCTGCCCATCGCCCCGGAGCTGGAGGTCCACACCGAGGCCTACCGGCTGGCGGAGGCAAAGCCCGGCTCGATGCTGGTGCTGATTGGGCGCACGGAGGACGCGGACTGGCTGAACATCAACCGGCCGCTGTTCGCCTCGCGTGAGCTGCGAGTGGTGCTGTGGTGCACGCGCGAAGTGTCCGAGGCGTTGTTGAAGCGCGCCGTGGACTTCCTGGACTGGATTTCGCTTCGGTTGGAGTGCCCCGCGGGACCGGCCCCCTACGCGGTGGCGGGGCTCCGCTGTGCGCTGGCCGCCCGGGTACCTGGCATCGTGTGGACGGGAGGAGACCTGGAGGCGAGCTTCGCCGCTGCGAGACCGCGCCGGACACTTCGGCGGATCAGCGCGGCGAGACCGTACGAGGAGCTCGTCGCGGAGGCGAAGGCAGCCGGCGGGAGGGAGTGGCTCGCGTGGACGGAAGTGGATGGAGACTTCCGGCTGCGACGGGTTCGCTGGGCGATGGCCGAGGCGGGACGCCGGACGAGAACCATCCTGGTGGAACCCGCCGTGCGGTCCCCCGGGTGGTGGGAGATGCATGCGCGGGTGGCGGAGCCAGCGGAGGCCTGCGAGCGGCTGAGGAGCGCTGGGTCGAAGCAACCGGGCCGGTTGGCGGCGCTGGTGGACCTGGAGCCCGAAACCATCCAATTGCTGGGTGGACTGCTGGAACGAGGCGTCGAAGAGCACTTCCTGGACGGGGAGCTGCTGAAGAGTGCGGATCCTGGAGCGGCTGTCGGGCGGCTGGCCGCTGAGCAGGGTCTGGTGATGGAGAAGGAGCAGGTCCGTGGAAGGGCGCCCCCACCCGTGATGCGAGCATTTGGAGCGGAGCGTGACCGGATACGGCGGCTGCATGAGGCGAAACTGAACACCATCGAGCAGCGGTTGCACGGCGAAGAGCAGGTAGACGCCGAGGAAACGTCTTTCTGGGCCGCGAGTACCCGCTCCACGCGATTCATACCAACCGGAAGCCGAGGTGAGTTGGCGGAAGTCCTACTTCGGAGGACACCTGGGACAAGTGGGCGCTGGGATCAGGCCGCCAACATCGCCCTCCTGGCGGGAGACGCGGATGTAGCCCATCTCTGGGCTCGAAGAGCGTTCGAGACCGACAATGAGCAGTGGAAAGTGCTCACCCAGGCTCTCATCCAACAAGGACGATTCACCGAAGCCGAATCACTTCTCCGCCGCCAGCTTCAAGCTGAACGGACTTCAGCTCTGGCTCGCGGGTGGATCCTTCACGAACTGGGAGTAGTTCTCGACAGTCAGGGCAAGTATGCCGAGGCGGAGGCTCTGCTTCGCCAGTCTCTCTCCATCTATGAGCAGGCGCTCGGCACACACCACCCCAGCTACGGCGCTTCGCTCCACGTCCTGGCCGGGGTGCTCGAAAGTCAGGGTAAGTATGCCGAGGCGGAGGCACTACTTCGCCAGTCTCTCTCCATCCATGAGCAGGCGCTCGACATACACCACCCCAACTACGGCGCTTCGCTCCACGAATTGGCCAGGGTACTCCAAAGTCAGGGCAAATATGCCGAAGCGGAGGCTCTGTTTCGCCAGTCTCTCTCCATCTATGAGCAGGCGCTCGGCACACATCACCCCAGCTACGGCGCTTCGCTCCACGAATTGGCCGGGGTGCTCGAAAGTCAGGGCAAATATGCCGAGGCGGAGGCGCTGCTTCGCCAGTCTCTCTCCATCGATGAGCAGGCGCTCGGCACACACCACCCCAGCTACGGCGTTTCGCTCCACGAATTGGCCAGGGTGCTCGAAAGTCAGGGCAAGTATGCCGAGGCGGAGGCTCTGCTTCGCCAGTCTCTCTCCATCTATGAGCAGGCGCTCGGCACACACCACCCCCACTACGGCGTTTCGCTCCACGTCCTGGCCAGCGTGCTCCAACAACAAGGCCGATACGCCGAAGCAGAAGCGTTACTCCGCCAGTCCCATTCCATCATCGAACAGGCACTCGGCCCTCGACATCCACGGCTCTGCGCTGTTCTCGCGAACCTCGGCTCCAACCTGGCCGCACAGAATCGCCCACAGGAGGGAGAGGCGTTTCTGCTGCGCGCCGCCAGCATCGCCCGTGCCGCCCTTGGGCCGAAACATCCCGAGACAGCGCAATTCCTTACCCAGCTCGCACGAGTCCAGGCCGCGTTGAAAAAGCCCGAAGCCGCCATCACGGCCCAGCAGGCCATGGACGCCCTGCTCGGCGCTCTGGGGCCGGAGCACCCCATCACGAAAGAGGCGCTTCCCGGACTCCGCCAGATCCTGGCGGGCAACAATTAAGTTCACAGGGTGCAAACCATGACCACTCGGGCTCGCCTCCATCTGCACGTCTACGCGCCAGCGCTCACCACGGACGACGGGCGCCCGCTCGCGGCCGTGGAAGGGATGGAGCGGGCACTCCCCGGGTTGCGATTGGCGTGGCGGGTCTCGGATGCGGGGCGGCCCATCGCGCTTCCCGAGCGTGAGGCGTGGCTGGCTGAGTCGATAGCGGACGGCGAGTTCGGGTTGCTGTGCAATGGGGACGAGAGCTACCCGGTGACGATGAATGGGCGGCGGGAGAGCGCGATGGCGAGTCCGGGGGGCGAGCCGCTGCTGATCGTCCACGCGAAGCTCCCGCAGGACGACGCCGTTGTCGCCGCGGCAGGAGACATGTTGGAGAATGTCGCGGAAGGCGTGCGCGCCCGGTGGGGCGTCGTGGCGCCGGGACCCGTGAGGCTGGTCATCGCGGCGCAGACGGGCCCGAAGTCAGGTGGGCCGGAACATCCTCCTCACGGACTGCCCATGCTCAAGCTCCCGTGGCACATCCGCTCGCCCAGGCTTCCTCAGTACCTCGGGTGGATCAACTACTGGTCCGCAGCCGCCGCGGAGGCGCTCGGCTTCCCGGACCCCACCCGCGATGCCGAGCTGCTGGCGCGGGCCCGGCGGACGGAGTCTGGAGGGTGGGTGGTGAGCCTCACCGAGGCGCCACTCGACCTGGACAAACCCGCCCACCTCGAGACGCTCAAACAGGCCTACGAGCGATTCCCAGAGATCGGCGGGCGTGCGGAGACGTGACAGCGCTGCATCTACCCTGGTGAAGAATCCGGGCTGAATCAGCTCACCGGAACGCGTCCACGACGAAGACCATCGCGGTGGGGGACTCCAGGATGGCGATCCCCGGCTTGGACTCGGGCCTCTTGCGCAGCTGCCCCTTGCCGAGCCGGGCCACCGCGCAGATGGGTACCTTGTCGCCTTCCAGGGGGTGGGCCTCGTAGTACCGGATGACGACCTGGGGGCCTTCCGTCCAGACGCGTCCGTACAGACGGGATGGAGAGCTGAGCGTCCCCAGATCCTCTTCCAGGATGCTCTCGATGGGCCCCTCGTAGAGCGTGATGGGCCTCGTACTCATCTGGTTCGCATCGAGCGAGACCCAGGCTGAATCCCCGACGCTTATTCTCAGATACCGCATCACCTCGAGGGCCTTCGCCGGGCACTCGTCCGCCACCGGAGATCCATCCGCTCGCAGCGCTACTTTACCCGGAAACGGGGAGGGAGCCGTGGCGCAACCCGCCGACATCAGAAGCACGAGGGAGGAGAGAAGGAAGGCCTCCGTCCTACGCATCATGGGCATTGCTCGCTCCTACTCCTGCACCAGTTGGGGATCCAGCGAAACGGCCAGTTGCTGGAGGCCATCATCGCGGAAGATTTCCAGGACGAGGCCCACCATGCCCTTCTCCGAAACAAACGCGCTCTTGTCCACCACGACGGCGAGACTTCCCGACGCCCCGGAGACGATCTCCGCCCGGTTCATGCGAAGCGCGAATGGCTGGGCCGTGCGGGATGTCGAATCGGAGGACAAACGGGCCTCCTTGAGGCTCCACGGCCTGTCCCGATGCGTGTTGTCGAGCCGGATCACGACCGCTGCCTTGCCGTTTCCCTTCCCCGAGAAGATCTCGACCTTCATGCCCACGTCCCCATCGTTCAGCTCATAGGAACTCTTCCGCCGGAAGGGCACCTGCTTCACCTCGCCATTGGACAGCAGCGTGGCGTAGGCGTGGTCGATGGAGTTCTCCTCCTGCTGGTAGCGCTCGACCTGGTCGCGCAGCTCGCGCTCGCTCTGGAGCGCGCGGTACAGGGAGGCAAGCACCGCGTCGTAGTCCTCACGGCTGGCGAACACGTTGACCTGCTGGTCCACCTCGCGGTTGCCATAGGACTGCTCGTGGGACGTCACGATGAATGGCAGCTCCGTCCCATCCACGAGCGTCACCCGGAGCAGGAACGGGTTGCCGGGGGTGAGGTCGCGCAAGGGATAGAGCAACACCCACCTGCCCGCGCACACCACGGGCTCGAAGTGGCCTTCCCACCCCAGCATCGCCGTGCGCTCGGGGTCACAGGGCTTCTCCAGGCGCAGGAGCGTGGCCACCCTTCCCCCCACGTACACCCGGGGCGCCTCGCTCCTCGGGTGCTCCGAGAGGATGAGGGCCCGCTCGATGGGCTCCCGCCCCCGGGCCACGGCCACGGCCGCGGCGAGGACCAGAAGCAGGGTATACTGCGGAAGTAGTTTTTCGCGCATGCGGCGGGTGAACCTAACAGGTCATGCGGCATGCCGCCAGTCCTCCCTTCACGGTCCCGGGCAACCGTCGGGAAGCGGGCACTTGGCGCATGGTGCCCGGGCAGCCCAACGGATGGAGGGTGGACGCAGGCCCATCATCCCTCCTGGAGTCCCCCCCTTCCCATTTCGGGGCCCTCTCGAACGTGAACACTCCAAGACGAACTGAACGCCTCAAGACCCTCGCCGTTCTGCTCGCCCTCCTCTCGGGCTGCCTACCCGCCAAGCGAACCAGAACCATTGTCACGGGTGCAATCGAACCCAGACACTTCCAATTCGTCACGGTCGTCAAACAGACCGGCACCAAACCAGGTGGCTGGCGCGCCGCATGCGTTCACGTCAACATCCAGCGAGTCACGGGAGAGTCCTTCCTTTGCAAATTCGGAGTGGACGTGCCTATCGAGAACGAGGACGCCCATTTCTCCGTTCCCCTCGCACAGCGCATCGCAGCAGAACGCGCCAATGAGGCCGCCCGCCTCGTCTTCAGTTCCGCCACACCGGCATCCGGACTTGGTTTGTTGTGCGAGGACTTCAAGGCGGAATTCGGTGCCTTGTTGGGCGTCTCCATCCGTGGCTCGCGTGTGAAGACGGCCTGCCATGAGAAGACCATCCCCGTTCAGTTTGGAGAGTGGATCCCATGAGCCGCACGGACTTGACCCCGGAGCAACTGCTCTCCATTGCAAGAGAGTACTGGCGCCCGGACAGGTACCAACATCTCACACAAGAGCCGAGCCCGGAGGATCACAAACGCGAAGCACGCTGGGCAGAAGTGCTCCAGAAGGCCGACCGCTGGCATGCATTCTTGAATGCCCTGGCTCAAGAGCTTCCCGACTTCACCATTGGAGATGGCACCGCGACTCCGGACGCCTGCTTCCGCTGTGTCGCCTATCCCGTCAAGGGCCGGCCGCTGCCACCTTTCGACTGGGTCGTCGTGGGCTGCATCAGCATCCTGGCGCCCATCTACATGCTCTACGGAATCGAATTCGAGCGGGCCGGCAAGGTGCGGCTCCGTTCCACGGTCCGTTTCGAGCCCCTCCCTCCCCCGATGAGGCACCCGGCCGACATCTTCGCCAGGAAGATAGAGGAGACGTTCGGTGTCAGTGCGCTCCCGCGTGAGGTCGCCGAAATCCCCGTCCCGCTCGTCGTGGAATGGAAGGAGCCTCCCGAGACGATGCTCTTCCATGCGCTCTTCTCGAACCAGCCCGAGAACGTGCCTTGACCCCCCGCCCCGCTCCTCGGGACGCCCCAGGAGGCCAACGGCATGGCTGCCCGTCACGCCACGCCTGCGGAACTCCAGGGAACCACTACGAGCGGGCCCCGGCCCCGAGCCGTTCCGGGCGCTCCCCCGGCAGAGGGGGGGCGTCCTCCGCCGCCGTCTGGAAGCGGACACGGGGCCCGTCGCACGCCCCGGATAACCAGACAGCCCCTGAAGACAGACAGGAATTGGCGCCTGGGGGCAACCTTCTGACGCGAACGGACAAGACAGCCCCGGTGGAAATGTTCTAGAGAGCCGCCCACGCACGCACGGGGGAGCGGCCAATGCAGACGAAGAAACGGCTGGGCGAAATCCTGGTGGGGCTGGGAGTGCTGGACGGGTTGCAGTTGCAATCGGCGCTCGCCTACCAGCGCAAGTGGGGAGTGCCGCTGGGGCAGGTGGTGGTGGATCTGCGCTTCTGCACGGCGGAGCAGGTGTTGGAGGCGCTGGCGAACCAGACGGGCGTGCCGGCGATGAACCTGGACGCGCAGCGGGTGGACGCGCGGCTGGCGGCGCTGGTGCCGAGGCGGCTGGCGGAGATGCACCGGGTGGTGCCGCTGTGGCTGGAGGGCCCGCGGGACATGGTGCTGGTGGTGGCGATCGCCGCGCCGGCGAGCCTGCAATCACTGGACGCGGTGCGCGGCGTGGCGTGCAAGGCGCGGGTGGTGCCGTGGCTGGCGACGGACGCGGCGATTGGCCGGGCCATCGAGCGGCTCTACCAGACGGGAGCGGAGACGGCGTCGCGGCGCGCGGAGGTGGAGGCCATCACGCTGCCCGAGGCGGACGCGGACATGGCGGTCTACCCGGACCGCATGGCGGAGGGAGGGCCCTTCGACGAGGGGCGCGGCATCCTCCTGCCGGACCTGAATCCCGAGCGCGAGACGTTGGACATTCCGCTGCTGGAGCCGCTGGAGATGGAGGAGCTGGCGGGGCTGTTGGCGCTGCCGGAGGAGGTGGAGGAGGCGGGCGCGGTGCTCATCTACGGGTGGGGAGCGGCGGCGGCGGCGGGGCTGGTGCGGGTGTTGGGGGAGGCGGGCTTCCGGGCGAGCGTGGCGAGCACGGAGCAGGTGCTGGCGGCGGACGAGCGGGCGGTGGTGCTGGCGCCGTTGCCGTCGCTGGAGGCGATGAGGCGCAGGCCGGTGGCGCAGCTGCTGGTGGCGGGGAAGGTGCCGGAGCTGGACGTGGAGAGGGCGCGGGCGCTGGGAGCGCGAGGCTTCCTGGCGGCGCCACTGGACACGGACCTGATGCTGCGGGCGGTGAGGCGGCTGCTGCGCGCGGCGGGCGAGAGGCCCCGGGTGCCGGCGGCGCAGCGGGCGGTGGCGGAGGCGCCCCGGCTCCGGGCGGCGAGCTGAGGCGCCTCGGGGGTCAGCGGACCCGCTCGAGGAAGCTCTCGGTGGGCATCCAGAGGGAGGAGAGCTCGATGGGGAGCGAGTGGAAGGGCTCGGTGCGGACGATGGAGTCACCCTCGTAGGAGGCGACGAGGAGCCAGCCGCGCTTGACGCGCTGGAAGACCTCGAGCGTGTGGGCGGCGGGGTCGACGAGCCACACGTGGGACACACCGGCGCGAGCGTAGGCGGGCAGCTTGCGGGTGCGGTCGAGCGCGGCGGTGGAGGGGGTGAGGACCTCGCAGATCCAATCCGGGGCGAGCGTGAGGAAGGGCTCATCGGGCGTGGGCGCCTCGGAGAGCCTGTCGCGGCGCCAGCCGGCGAGATCGGGGACGAGCACATCGCGGCCGAGGCGGAGCTCGGGAGCGCGGAGGAAGCACCAGCGGCCGGAGCCCCCGCGGCGGGGATCGAGCCGTTCACCGAGTTCCACTCCCAACATGAAGGCGGCACGGGCCTGACCTGGCGCCGGCCGGGGCGAAGCCACCAGTTCCTCGTCGAGGATCTCCCCAACCCATCCCATGGGCAGCGCCTCGAGAGCCGAGTACGCCGCCTGGCTGTTGCACATCGGAATCACCCTGTCCTCCTCCGGCCCTGGTGAGTGGGGGCCGGGCAGGGGAAGCATTCTAGGGAGGGGTCTGACACACGCCGGGAGGCGGGGCGGGTGTCTACTTACCGATACAGAAGCGCTGGAAGATGGCGTCGAGGAGGGCCTCGGAAGCGGAGGTACCGGACACTTCGCCGAGGGACTCGAGGGCGAGGCCGACTTCCCCGGAGACGACCTCGAGGGTGGAGAAGCGGCAGGCACTTTCAGCGCGGGAGAGGGCGTCGGCGGTGCGCCGGAGGGCATCGGCGTGACGTTCGGAGACGAGGGCGACAGCGGAGGGAGCACCGCCGCCCCACAAGCGCGAGAGCATCTGGGAGCGGAGCAACTCGACGCCCTCGCCCGTCAACCCACTGACGGCCAAAGCGGAAGCAGCCACAGTGGAAACAGAATCACGGACAGAACCCCTCTCCCCTCGGGAGAGGGACGGGGTGAGGGTGCCCGCATCCCAGGTTGAGCCCGAGTCAATCCCCTCTCCCTCTGGGAGAGGGTCAGGGTGAGGGTCAGCGGTAAACCGAGTCCCCCGGACATCACACTTGCCAGCCACGAGAAGAACAGGAGTGGAGCCCGCGTCACGGAGCCACCGCTGAGCATCCAGCTCACGGGCCTCGGGGGGAAGCACGAGCACGGCGAGGTCAACGGAACCGAGCACCTCGCGAGTGCGAGCAATGCCCAGCGCTTCCACGCGGCCAGGAGCCTCACGAAGCCCGGCGGTATCGAGCAACACCACCCCGAGCCCATCCCACTCGACGCGGGCCTCCAAGACATCACGGGTGGTCCCCGGCTCCTCATCAACGAGGGCGCGCTGTTCACCCAGGAGCCGGTTGAACAGCGTGGACTTACCGGCGTTCACGGGCCCGTAGAGCGCCACACGGGCCCCGCGGCGAACGAGCCGTCCACGGCCCACGTCGGCGAGCAACGAATCCGCGGCGGCCCGCAGCCCGGAGACACGGGCCTCCATGCCCGCATCGGCGCCCTCGGCCTCCTCGGGAAAGTTCAGCACGCCCTCGAGGTCCGCATGGAGCGAACGCAGGGGCTCCTCCAGCCCGCGGACGCGAGCGGCCAGAGCACCCGCGAGCCCCGCGGCGGCGGCCCGCACCGCGGCCTCGGAGTCCGCCGCGACAAGGTCCGCCACGGCCTCGGCGCGGGTGAGATCCATCCGGCCATGCAGGAAGGCGCGGCGGGTGAACTCCCCGGGCCCGGCGTGGCGGATGGCGGGATGCTCCAGCGCACGCGCGAGCAACATGCGCAGCAAGCGGGGGCTGCCATGGGCCTGGAGCTCGACGACATCCTCGCCGGTGAAGGAGTGAGGAGCGCGGAAGAACAGGAACAACCCCTCGTCGAGCACGGCGCCGGAGGCATCGACGAAGGAGGCGAGGTAGGCGTGCCGGGGAGCCGGGGAGGAGGGGACACCGGGGGCGAGCATGCGGCCCACCTCGAGGGAGGCGGGGCCGGAGAGGCGGAGGATGCCGACGGCGCCGGAGGCGGGGGCGGTGGCGAGCGCGGCGAGGGTGGCGGGGGAGCTCATGGAGGGGACATCGAATCGGAGCCGCCCCCCGCCGGACACCGGGGACTACAGGCCGGAGGGGGAGGCGGGGGAGTTGAAGTTCTCGTCGTAGCAACCGTTGCAGGACACGATGCCATTGCCATCGGCCTTGCCACCACGGAGTTGGGAGGAGGCGATGCGGATGGAGTACCCCTCGGCGGAGCGGAGGGTCTGGGTAACACCGGAGAGGGTGGAGCGCTGCACGTCCACGAGTTGGGGAGCGGAGTCGGAGCGCAGGACCTCCAGGGCGCGAGCCTGCTGCCCGGGGGTGCCGGAGCCCGAGAGGGTGCTGTCGCGCACGGAAGCGGGGGAAGAGGCCAGGCGCATCCCCACGGACACGGTGCCCTCGGACCCGGAGACCTCGGCGCGCACGAGCACCACACGGGAGCCCTCGGCCTCCACGCCCAGGGCCTCCGAGCCTCCCTGCCCCAGGGCCGAGGAGTCCCACAGCTCCACGGTGCCCCCGTGCACGGAGACACCCGTGGCCCGAGCCCCACCCTGGGCGAGGAACGAGGAGCCGGACACCTTCACGGAGCAGCCCTCGCACGAGAAGCCCACGGTGTCGCCGCGAGAGGACACGGCACGGGCCTGCACGTGCTCGAAACCACCGGCTCCAGCGCCCGCGGTGGACACCACGCCCACGGTGCGCGAAGCGCCATCGCGAGCCACGGCCACCACATCGCGGGCGAGGAACAGGGACGAAGCGTTGGAGAGCGCCACGGCCTCCCCCGAGCCCCCCAGGTGCTCCACGGTGAGCGAGCGCAACTCGGTATGGTCGGCGGTCACCACGGTGGGGCCAGCTGCCCGGGAGCGCACGGTGGTGAGCTGCTCGCCCGCTCCGCGCAGGTGGATGTACGGGCGCAGCTGAAGCCCCTGGGTGCCGAGGTCATACACACCGGGCTCGACGAAGAGGAGCCAGGGCTCCTCGGCGGAGACCTTCACGATGGACTGGAGGGCGTTGCGCAGGTTCTCGCCGCCGATGAGCGGGGTGTCCCCCGGGGGCACGACGCGGATGCGGGCGAAGTTGCCGGGAGGCCCCATGGGCCCGGTGTCGCCCTTGGGACCCGGCTCGCCGCGAGGCCCGGGGACGGACTCCCCGGCGGGGCCCGGGTCTCCCTTGGGACCGGTGTCTCCCTTGCCTCCACAACCGGAGGCGGAGACGAGCAGGATGGACAGGGGGAGGACGACGAGGCGCCGCATGGGAGAGGCCTCCTGAGCCCCAGGGGGGCACGGCCCGCCGGAACCATCCAGCGGGAAGCCTCCAGGAACTACGTGCGCCCTCCCGCCGCGTCCAGCCGGGCCGGAGCGGGGCGCTGCCAGGCGACGCTCGGAACGTCCACCAGCGGCGCCCCGCGGGGAGCCGAGCCCACCGGGCGACACCTACCCGGGACCGGGGGACATCGCACCGGGGGACGAGTCCTCCGGAACCTCCTCCGCGCTCAGCCGCGCGGCCCCTGCGCGGGAGTGGAGCCGCGGGCGGCGCGCTCGACGCTCTCGCGGTTCTCCTCGATGTACTTCTCGACCGCGGCGTCCTCCAGATCCAGGTCCCGGAGCACGCCGGGGTAGACGAACTTGAAGGCCGGGGACTCCTCGTCCCCGCGCAGCCGGAAGCTCATCTTCATCACGGCGGCGCCGTATAGCTTGTCCTTGAGCGACTTGGCCTTGCCCATGGAATGCCCTTTCGTCGGTGGGCCCCGAAGGCCTAGCCCTCGAGGTCGTCCTCGTCATCGTCGTCCGGCAGCATGCTCCGCTTGGGGAGCGGGGCAGGCTTCTCCGGAGTGAACACCACGCGCCGGTTGCGGCCCTCGCCCTCGCAAGAGACCTTCACCCCCGGCACACCCTCTACTGCCTTCAGGACGCGCGCGCGGTCATCTTGCTTCACTGTAACGAGCGCGTAGAAGCGGCCCAGCGAGGCCGACTTCTCGGCCAGCTTGCGAGCCACCTCGCGCAGGGAGGGATCCTCGGCCACCTCCACGGAGCGCTCATCCGACTCGGACCCACGGGCCGGGGCGGCGGAAGCCCTGGCCTGCGGGGGGGCCGGCGGGGCTCCCCGGGCGGGCTTGGGCTGCGGCTGCGGCCGGGGCGCGGGCGCGGGGGCGGCGGCCTGGGGAGCGGGCTGCGGCGCGGGGGCGGCGGCCTGAGCGGCCTGGGCAGCCTGGGCGGCGGCCTGCTCGCGCTTCAGCCGCTCGCTGCGGGGCTCCGGGTGGACACCGGCGCCCACCAGGAGGAAGCGCCGCTCGGCACCCGGGCGGTGGAGCATCTTGTTGAGGAGGAACTGGAGCGAGTCCACCACCTGGCTGCGCTTGCCCATCTCCACGCCGGGAGGCGGCTCGCCCTGGAAGTGCAGGGCGACGGAGAGGCTGCCATCGCTGGCGTCCTTGAAGTCGAGCCGGGCGGGGAAGCCCATCATGCCGAGGATGTCGGTGAGCAGCCGCTCCACGCGCAGGCGCATGTCCGCGCCGCCCGCGGGAGCTGCAGTGGACCCGGGTGCCTGCACGTCGCTCACTTGCGCTTGCCTCCCGCCGTGGCCGTGGCCGTGCCCGCCGGCAGCCCGCCATCACCGCCGCCCTTCTTCTCCAGCCACTTCCTCAGGCCGTACTGCTGGGCGATGGAGAGGATGTTGTTGGTGAAGATGTAGAGCGCGAGGCCGGCCGGGTAGTTGAACAGCGTGGCGGTGAAGAGGATGGGGACGAACCAGGTCATGATCTTCGCCTGGGTCGGGTCACCCATCTGCGGCTGGAGCTTCTGGGTGATGATCATGCTGACGCCCAGCGCGAGCGGCAGCAGGTAGGTGGGATCCTTGAAGGTCAGGTCCCGCCACACCGGACCGAAGAAGGGCTCCTGGTAGATGTCGTAGCTGTTGCGCAGGGCGGTGAAGAGGGCGATCCACACCGGCATCTGGATGAGCATGGGGAGGCAGCCGCCGAGCGGGTTCACCTTGGCCTCCTGATAGAGCTTCATCATCTCCATGTTCTGGCGCTCGCGGTCGTCCGCGTACTTCTTGCGCAGCTCCTCGACGCGGGGCTGGAGCTTCTTCATGGCCTCCATGCTCACCATGGAGCGGTGGGTGAGGGGCAGGAGGATGACCTTCACCAGCACGGTGAGCAGGATGATGGCCACGCCCCAGTTGCCCACCAGGCCGTGGAAGAACTTCATGACGCCCACCAGCAGCTTGGCGATGACGGCCCACATGCCGTAGTCGATCGTCTCCGTGAGCTGGGGGTTGTAGGCGGTGGCGGCCAGGCCGGTGGCCTCGCGCAGCGCCTGGCCGGGCACCACGGCGAGCAGGTCATTCTCCTTGGGCCCGAAGTAGCCGCCGAAGCGCAGCGTCACCGTCTGGCCGGGGGCCGCGGTGAGCGGGAAGCTGGCGGTGATGCCACGGGCCTCGGGGGTGGCCACGAACTCGCAGCGTCCGGGGAGGGGCCCATCCAGCGGGTAGAGCGCGGAGAGGAAGTACTGCTGATCGATGCCGAAGTAGTGCACGGGGCCGCGCGTCTCCTCGGCGTCCGGCAGGCTCTGCTCGGGGGCCAGCTTGTGCTTCTCCTCGCCCACGTGGCACGAGGCGTAGCTGAGGTTGCCCACGCCGCCGAAGAAGGACGGGGCGTGCTCGTTCTTCGAGTCGATGGCGCGGTTGTAGTGCACCTGCAGCTCACCGGTGGCCGGCTGCGCCGAGGTGTTCTTCACCTGCAGCGTGTAGAGCAGCTCGAAGCCCTCGCGCGCCCACTGCAGGCTCTTGGTGACCTCCCACGGGCCCTGGCGGGCGGTGAAGAGGGTGCCCTGGCCGGGGGAGCCCGTGTCGGCCGCGGTGTAGCGCGCGTCGGCCGCCAGGGGCGCGGGGCCGGCGATGGACACGGACAGCGGCAGGGGCTGGCCCGGCACCGGCTGCGCCAGGTTCATCTGCGGCGGAGGCGGCACGTTGCCCCCGAAGAGCAGCTTGTAGCCCTCGACGACGGACACCTGCCCCTGCTCGCGCATCTTCGGGCCCTGGAGCTCGGCCGAGACGAGGCCGGCGCCCTGGGTGGAGAAGGTGTAGTGGGCCGACTCGCGCTGGAAGTCGAGCGTGCGCACCGGCGGGGGCGGCGTGGCGTCGGCGGCGGCCACGGTGCCCTCCGAGCCGGTGCCCGCCGGCGGCAGGCCCGGCGTCCCGCCCGCACTCGCGGTGGGTGCGGCCGTGCCCGCGTCGTTGCCGGCCACCACCTGCCCCGCGTCCGCGGCCCCGGCCTCGGGCGGCGGGCCCTGCGGGGCGGCGAAGTAGGTGTAGGCGAAGGTGAGCGCCATCGCGAGGGCGAGCGCAATCATCAGTCGCCGCTGGGAGTCAGCCGAGTTGGACGAGAGCGGATCCAGATCGTCGTTCATAGGGAGGGGAGGGCGGTCAGGGCACCGGGTCGAAGCCGCCCGGGTGGAAGGGCTGGCAGCGCAGGAGGCGCCAGAGGATGAGCCGCACGCCGCGCAGGGCTCCGTGCTTGTGGAGGGCCTGGAGGGCGTACGAGGAACAGGAGGGGTGGAACCGGCAGGCCGGGGGCAGGAGGGGCGAGAGGAAGCGCCGGTAGAAGCGGATGGGAAGCGCGAGCAGCCAGGCGAGAGGGCTCATCGGGTGGACTCCCGGGGGCCGGACGGAAACAGCCTCTGCAGCTTGCGGGTGATGCCATCGAAGGCGCGAGACAGGTCCGAGAACGACGCATCCTTGGCGGACTGGCGCACGACCAGGACTACGTCCACACCGGAGGGCCATTGCCCGCGACGCTTGCGGAAGAGCTCCCTCAGGAGCCTTCGCAGGCGGGCACGCTCCACGGCATTGCCCACCTTGCTGGAGACGGTGAGGCCCACGCGGCTGTAGGGCCGGGCGTTGGGCCGGGCGAGTCCCAGGAGACAGTCAGCGGGAAGCTTCTGACCCTTCTCCTGGACCTCGAGGAACTCGCGCCGGGTAAGCAGGCGCAGGGCCTTGGGAAAGCGCTCGTCGCGAGGTGGCGCCTGGCCCTCGGCCTTCACGCGAGCGTCCCAACTACTTCTTGTACGCGGACACCACCAGGCGCTTACGGCCCTTGGCGCGGCGGCTCTTGAGCACGTCCTGACCGCCCTTGGTGGAGTTGCGCTTGCGGAAACCGTGGGTGCGGTTGCGCCGGATCTTCGAGGGTTGATAGGTGCGCTTGGACACGGCTGGACTCCTGGGACGACGAGACGCCCGAACGTGAAGTGGGCGCCCTTATCCACGAGACTGAGGAAGGCGGCGCTCGTAACCCGATCTCCCACCCAAGTCAATGTCGGATCACTCCGGGCTGTCCGGACCTGACCGGCCCGCGCCCTTTTGCGCCCCACACCCGGGGTGAAACGCAGTGGGGGTGGGAGGACTCGCACCACAACCGGTGGGAGGGGGCGGGGGATTCCGCGCGGGGGCTGAGATCGGACGAGTGGGGGTAGAGGCGCGGAATGTCAGGAGCCGGGGCGGCAAACTTGATCGCCCAGGGGGGGCCTGTTAGCACGGTCGGCCCCCTCCCTGGCGGTCTCGCCGGGGTTCCGGAGGCCTTTCGTGAACGCGCTCGCCCGCCCTCTGCCCCACCAGCCAAGTGCCGAGAATGTCTGGGAGATGCTCCTGGACTGCCTCAAGCGGGACGGGAAGGACTACGCGCTGAACTGGCTCAACCGGATGCAGCCGCTGGAGGTGCGCGAGGACGTGCTCGTGCTGGCGGTGCCGGACCGCTTCTACCAGGACTGGGTGGATGACCATTACCGGGGGCTGCTCGAGTCCACGATGGCGCGGGTGACGGACACGCCCAACCGGCTGGGCTACGAGGTGGTGCCGGGCCTGGCGCCTCCGCCGGAGCTGCAACCCGCACCGGCGGTCAAGACGGACGGGAGCCGGCCGCCCCGGCTCAACGCCCGGTTCACCTTCCAGAACTTCGTGGTGGCCGATAGCAACCAGCTGGCGGCCGCGGCGGCCCAGGCGGTGGCCGACACCCCCGGCCGGGCCTACAACCCGCTCTACATCTATGGCGGCACGGGCCTGGGCAAGACGCACCTGCTGCACGCCATCGGCAACAAAATCTGGGACAGAGACCCCACGCAGCGGGTGGTGTACCTGTCGAGCGAGCAGTTCACCAACGAGTACATTGAAAGCGTGCGCGAGCAGCGGATGCCCGAGTTCCGGAGGAAGTTCCGGGACGAGTGCGACGTGCTGATGATCGACGACGTGCAGTTCCTGGGACGGAAGGAAGAGACGCAGCGGGAGTTCTTCCACACGTTCAACACGCTGCACGAGCAGGGCAAGGCCATCATCCTGACGAGCGACATGGTGCCGGCGGAGGTGCCCGGGCTGGAGGAGCGGCTGCGCAGCCGGTTCAGCATGGGGCTGATCACCGACATCCAGGAGCCGAGCTTCGAGACGCGGGTGGCCATCCTGCAGAAGAAGGCGGTGATGGAGGGGCTGGACCTGCCGGACGAGGTGGCGCACTTCATCGCGAGGGCGTTCCAGAAGAACGTGCGGGAGCTGGAGGGGGCGCTGGTGAAGGTGAGCGCCATCCACTCGCTGTCGAGGCACCCGGTGACGGTGGACTTCGCCTCGCACGTGCTCAAGGACGTGCTGCCGTCGCGGCAGGTGGTGGATGTGGAGAGCATCCAGAAGGAAGTGGCGCGGTTCTACAAGGTGCCGGTGGAGGCGCTGAAGGAGGACCGCCGGCACAAGGCGCTGGCGCACGCGCGGCAGGTGGCCATGTACCTGAGCCGCAAGCTGACGAAGGGCTCGTTCCCGGAGATCGCCGCGCGGTTCAACAAGGACCACTCCACGGTGATTTCGGCGGTGCGCAAGGTGGAGAAGCTGCGCGAGACGGACGCCGGGGTGAAGCGCGAGCTGGACGAGTTGGAAGCGAAGCTGACCGGCGAGTGAGCCGTGCCGCCCCGGAGGGCGGGCATCCGGACACATGACCTGAGCGGTGACTTGACGGGAGGTGACCTCATGGGTCAACCTACGGGAGAAGTCACCACAGGAGGAGTGCGTCGATGGATCGGTCCACGTCGGTGCCCATGGGGATGGGCGAGCAGTCCCTCACGCCGGGCGAGCAGCGGATCCTCGCCTTGATGGAGCAGGGCCAGCAGCGGTTGGAGCAGGGACAACAGCGGTTGGAGCAGCGCCTGGACGGCGTGGAGCAGCGCCTGCAATCGCTGGAAGAGGGTCAGAAGCGCACCGACCAGCGCCTGGACGGCATGGACCAGCGCCTGGACGGCATGGACCAGCGCCTGCAATCACTGGAAGAGGGTCAGAAGCGCACCGACCAGCGCCTGGACGGCATGGACCGGCAGCTCGCGCAGTTGAGGCTCGACGTGGCGGAGGAAGCCATCCGCAGCAAGCTGCGGGACCGGGATCTGTCCAGCGAGCTGCAGCACTTGCAGGATGAGCACCGGGAACGGCACATCCGGCTGGTGGGTGAGATCAAGAGTGCCCAACAGACGACGCTCCAGACCATGTACGCGGAGATGAACTCGTTCCGGACCCTGCTGTCCGAGCGGCTCGCTCAACACGACACGCGCTTGGAGGCGGTGGAAAGAACGCTCAAACGGTACGATGAGCGCCTGACCCAGGTCCCGCGAGCGGCCGCGTCACCTTGACGCCACACACCGCGAGTCCCGATAGCGGTAACCCACGCCCCACCCGCCGCCTCTGGACGCCTCGGGCCGTGAACAGCTTGCGGACAAGCATGGGCCGGGGGCGCTATACACCCGGAGCCGCGCTCGTCCGAGCCAGGGCCCGAGGGGCCCGGCCCCTGTACACGGGACGCGGCACGGAGGAGCAACACCCATGCGGTTGACGGTCTTCGGAGCGACGGGGCGCGTCGGGCACACGCTGGTGCACGAGGCGCTGGGCCAGGGGCACGAGGTGACGGCGTATGTGCGCGACCCGAAGCGGCTGGGCATCAAGCACGGGCGGCTCTTCGTCAAGAAGGGCAGCCTGGAGGACGGCGCCACCGTGGCCGAGGCCCTCCGCGGCGCGGAAGTCGTCGTCAGTGCCATTGGCGCCCGCGACGCCACCCACGCCGTCACCGTGGTCACCGAGGCCACGCGCGCCATCGTCACCGCCATGAAGGCCGAGGGCCTCAAGCGGCTCGTCACCGTGGGCGCCGCCGGACTGCTGCCCCACCCGGCCGGAGGCCTCACCGGAGAGCACGGCCTGCCCCCCTTCCTCCGCCATGCCTTCGAGGACCACCGGGGCGCGCTCCAGGTGCTCCAGGAGAGCGAGCTCGACTGGGTGGTGGTGTGCCCTCCCGTCATGCCCAGCGGCGTGAAGACGGGCAAGTACCGCACCGCCGTCGAGTCCCTCCCCACCGGCGGCCGTCAGGTCTACGCCGAGGACGTGGCCGACTTCACCCTCAAGACGGCCCTCGGCAACGAGCACCACCGCGTCCGCGTCGGCATCGTGGGCGACTGAGCCCCCGCCGGGCGCGCGCGTCTCCAACTGGTCCAACAATCGGACCAGTTCGCGCCCGTCGTCACCGGAGGGCTCCACGCCTCCCTCCCCTCGCCTCCCTCCCCTCGCCCTCCGGGAGAGGGACGGGGTGAGGGTATCGCGTGCACTCGGTTTGCCACTGGCGCTGGCGAACCGCGGATCCGGGCCTTACACAGTGCCCACCCGTGAGCCCCCGCGAGTCCCTCGTATGAAGCCGGCCCCGCTGTCCCTCCTCGTGTCCCTCGTGTTCGCCCTGTCCGGCTGCGCGCTCCCCGCGCCTGGCTCGGGCAAGGTGCTGCGCACCGGGCCCACTCCCGTCTCCGAGGCCTTCTTCGAGGTGCGCGCCCGTCACACGGACCTCGTCTCCGTGCGCGTCCTCTTCCCCTCGGACACCGAGGGCCACCCCGCCCGGCCCACCGACGGCGCCCCCCTGCCCGCGCTCGTGCTCGTCCACGGCGGCCTCGTGCCCCCCGAGGACTACCTCTGGCTCGCCGAGTCCCTCGCCGCGCGTGGCTATGTCGTCGCGATGCCCTCGCACCCGCTCGACCTGGCCCTGTCCGCCATCGACAACGGCCACTTCGCCCGCGAGCTCCTCACCTCGCCTCCCGAGGGCTCGCTCCTCGAGGGCCTCGTCCACCCCTCGCGCATCGCCGTCGCCGGCCACTCGCTCGGCGGCGTCGTGTCCGCCAAGCTCGCCCTCGACGGGGGCTTCGCCGCCCTCGTCCTGCTCGCCAGCTACCCGGACCCGGCCGACGCCGAGCGCATCCCCTCCCTCTCCGTGCCCTCGCTCTCGCTGGCCGGTGAGCTGGACTGTCTCTCGGAGCTGCCCCGCGTCCGGGAGGATGCCTCCCGCCTCCCCGCGCCCTCGGTGCTCGCCGTCCTCCAGGGCGTCACCCACTTCCAGTTCACCTCCAGCGACCGGCGGGACGTGGAGGACGGTTGCGCGCCGACCCTGCCACTCGGCACCGCGCACGAGCGCATCACCGAGGTCCTCTCGCGCTTCCTCGACGCCGCGCTCACCGGACAGGGCACCGGCGCCGATGCCATCCGCCAGGTGCCCGGCACGGAGGTGATTGCGCGATGAAGGCCCTCGTCTTCTCCACGGCGCTGCTGCTCGCCCCGGTGGCCGCCGCCGAGGCCCCCGTCCTCACCGCCCGTGGCCGCGTGGACGCCTCGCACCTGTCGCTGCTCGCGGGCCCCCAGGGCGTGGGCCTGGGCTTCCTCCTCGCCGCGCCCCCCATGCCCGGCTCCCGGCCCACCGCCTTCGGTGGCGAGCTCTTCGTCCTGCCCTCCACCGGGGTGCTGGAGTTGCGCGGCGCCGGCCAATGGCAGCTCACCTCGGGCGAGGGCGTCTTCCACGCCTCGGCGCAGCTCGGGCTCACCGCCCATGGCGTGGTGCGCGGCCCCGCGGACCTGGGCGCGGGTCCCCACGCGGGCCTCACCGCGAGCCTCGGGGGCCCCCGTCTCGAGGGCTTCCTCGGCGCCCAGGCTGGACTCGAGGCCTTCCTGCGCACCGGCGGCCCCCGCGTGCCCCTGCGCGCACTGCTCGGCGCGCGCGGACGGCTGGGGCCCTGGGGGCTCACGCTCACCGCTCGCGCCGGGGTGGACCTGGAGGGCGGCCTCTCCGCCTCCTGGCGGGGGGATGTGCTGCTCGCCCTGAGCTGGTACGGCCGCGTCGTGGAACCTACGGCAGCCTCGGCGCCTCCACGTCCGTGACGATGAGCGTGTTGGTGCGCGCATCCACCGTCACACGGCCCCTCGGCGACAGCACCCCCTGCACGTGCGGCAGCAGCTCCGACGCCCGCGCGTAGTTGACCGGAATCAGCCACGTGCGCAGCGGCGCCGTCTGCTCCTTCGCCTCCTTCAGGCGCACGAGCATCTCGGCCTCCTCCCGCAGCGTCTTCAGCGACGCCACCCGCAGGATGTTGCCCCGCCGCTCCATCCCCAGCCCGCGCGAGGCCAGCACCACGTCCAGCGCCTCCGTCCACGCCACGTTGCGCAACGACAACGTCACCGTCCCCTGCACCTCCTCGGACACCACCAGGTTCAGCCGGCCCTTGTCCGCCAGCATCCTCAGCACGTCGTGCACGTTGGCGCGGGTGACGTTCAACGAGATGCGCTTCGTCTCCTCCGGCGGCTTCGCCACGGCGGGCGCGGCGGCGAGCGTCAACGCGAGAAACACGGCTCGGGCAGGTCTCATGCAGCGACTCCAACCTCTTGTCCCTACTCCCTTCAAGGACCTCCCGCCCTTTTGTCCTCCATGGACGCGGGGGTGGGATGCGCCCTGTCCCGCCCCCACATCCCCGGCATGTGGCCGGCGCTCCACCCCCGAGGTCTTTCTTCTCGGAACCGGAAGCCCAGGGCCGGCAGCCGCTCCCCGTTCCACGACGCCATGAACCTTCCGACTCCCTCGCTCCGTCAGTCCCTGCTGTGCGCCACCCTGGCCCTCACCGCCTGTGGAGGAGAGGGCGCCTCGCTGCGCTTCTCCGTCCGCGAGAGCCAGGCCCAGGCCGCCAGCGCCCTCGTGGCCGCCGCGTCCCCCGCGGCCTCCCCCGCGCCCACCTTCACCAGTGGAGACATCACCTTCACGCTCACCGAGGCGCGCATCCACCTCAAGGACATCCGGTTGGATCTGCCACAGGGCAGCAAGTGCAACGACGTGAGCGGCCTGCTCTCGGGCGCCACCTGCCAGGGCGGCGAGTCCGGCAGCGGCTCGGGCACCGTCGTCGTCCCCGGCCCCATCGTCGTGGACCTCATGACGGGCGCCACCACGCCGGACCTGTCCGGGCTGCGCCTGCCCGCCGGCACCTACAAGCGCATCGACTTCCGCCTGGAGGAGGCCAAGGCGGACGAGGTGGCCTCCACGGAGCCCATCGTGGGCTACAGCCTCCTGGTGAAGGCCGGCTTCACCCGCGATGGCGCCGCCAACACCCTGGACCTCAAGCTCAAGTTCAGCGAGGACGCGCGCTTCCAGTCCGCCACCGGCGTCGAGGTCGGTGAGAACGACGCCCTGCTCGCGCTCCTCAAGCCCCAGGTGTGGCTCGAGGGCCTGCCCGTGGCCTCGTGCATCCAGTCGGGCGACCTGCGGCTGTCCGGCAACGTGCTGCTCCTGGACGAGCAGGCCAAGGGCGCTTGCAGTGATGCCGAGACGCTCGTGAAGAACAACATCAAGAACAGCGGCGACTTGCGCAAGGCGAAGGAGTAGCCCCGAACCGGCAACCCTGACGCGCGCTCTCCCAGCGCGCGCCGGGACCGCCGGTCCGCACACGGTGGGTGCCTCCCACCGTGGTTTCGGGACCGGGCCCCCTCCAGGCCTCCACCCTGGAGGGGGCCGTGCGGCCTTCCCCGGCTAGCCCGTGGCGAGCAGCTCGCCCAGCAGCACGGTGAAGCGCGGCCAGAGCCACACCCACAAGAGCATCGCGCCCGCGCCCAGTCCCGTCGCGGCCAGGGCCTGTCCCCGGCGGCCGATGGGCGGACGGGCCTCGGGATTCACGCGCCGCAGCGCCGTCAGCCCCAGCCCCAGCGCCACCGGCGCGAAGAGCGGGAAGAACACCCCGTACAGCCCGAGCTGCAGGCCCACCAGCGCCAGGGGGTTGTTCTCGTGGCGGTTCCACAGCCGCAGCAGGACGCCGTCCGGAACGGGCACCCGGTGGAAGAGCTTGTGCCTCGGGTCCTGGTGGACGGAGGCCCCCAGGCCCAGGAAGAACGGGGCGGGGACGACGAGCAGGGGCTCCTGCAACGCCAGTCCCACCACCCCCAGGCCCACGGGCAGGGCGAGCAGCCCCGCGCGGGCCCACCGCTGGCCGAAGAAGCTCCCCACGCCCACCGCCGAGCAGGCGAGCAGGAAGGCTCCCGCCAGAGCGTCCCCGGACGCCAGCAACGTGAGACCGGGCGCCAGCGTCACCAGTCCCCCCAGGCCGAGGAACCAGGCCCACGTGTCCCGCCGGCCCCACAGCTTCTGGCGGAAGGCCTCCAGGTAGTTGACCTCGGGGAGCGCGGCGCAGGCGGCGCAGTACACGGCGCCGAGCACCCAGGTGGCACACCCCGGACAGAAGAAGCCGCCGCAGCGCCCGCAGATGCCCTCGGCGGGGACGTCCGGGTGCGCGGCACAGCAGGGAGCGGGGGACATGGCCCCAGTATCCCACGAAGCCGCCCGCCCCTTCCTCGAAGGGCGGAGCAGGCGCCGCTTGTTGCCATCCCGGTCCACTCCCACCCTCGAAAGGGAGGGCACTACCGAGAGAGGGATACGCCATGGCGGACCACACCTGGGGCAACTGCAAGGGCTGCCGCTTCTTCAACAGCCACAACGCCCAACCCGATGACACCGAGGTCGCCCAGTGCATGCAGCCGGAGCTCCAGGAGTTCGAGCTGCAGGTGACCGGAATGAGTGGTTGCAAGGAATTCGAGGCCCGCACCGGTGTCTCCGGTGGCGCCTTCCAGGAGCCCGAGGCCACCACGATGCATTGAGCACCACGCCACCGGAAGGCGGAAAGCGGACGGGAGCACGGAGCAACGTGGTCCCATCCGCGGCAGATGCCAACGTCCATCCGAGCCATTGATTCCAAGACAGCATTTCCAACCAGGATGAGCGGTATGCTCAGCCCGACGCAGGCTGGTAGCAATCCCGGTTGGCATGCCCATGGAATCGATCCTGTTGGACATCTTCGAGGAGCACCTGGATGAAGCTGCCTTTCTGTGGACCCAGTGGGAACAAGCACTGGAGTCCCCCGACTTCACTCTCGAGGAGACTGCCACGGTTGAAGCCCGGCTCCGCGCACATCTGGACGGTCTTGTCGTGGGTGAAGCGGCTGTCGCCGAGGCGCTGCTGAAACCGTCCCTGGAATCAGAAGACCCCTCCATCCTCTTCGCTACTGCATTCGCGCTGCTGGACGGCGCTGAGCGCATCCAGCCATCGGACATCCTGGCGCTGCTGTTACCCCGAGCCTCGAATCTGCACGCCCCCATCCAGAGAGCGTTGGAACTGAACGAGCGGGAAGAGCTGACCGAGGCCCTCGAGCCCTTGCTGAAGGAGTCCACGCCGGAGCACCTGGCTCTGGCACTGGAGGTACTGGCCTTCCACCACGTCACACCCAAGGACGCCGCTGTGCACGTGCTCCTCCAACACGAGGAAGAGCGACTGCTGGTGGCAACCCTGCGGTGCATTCAACCCCTGCCACGTCACCTCCTTCGCGGCCATCTGCCCCGCCTCCTGGCGGACCCCCGTCCCGCGGTCCGTGATGCGGCCATGGTGGCCGGATTGATATCCGGGGCTCGCGTGGCCTGGGAGCGCTGCCTCGATACGACAGGGCGGCACGCGGCCCCCAGCCGCCAGCAATTGCTGCTGCTGGGACTCAGTGGGGAAAGCCTCGGCACCGAGCGGCTTCTGAACCTGTTGGAGGTGGCGGAGTTGCGCGCCGACGTCTTCTGGGCGCTTGGCTTCAGCGGTCAGTTCGCTGCCGCGGAGGCCTGCCTGGAGTGGTTGGAGCATCCGGTACTCGCACCTCTGGCAGGTGAGGCGTTCAGCGCCATCACCGGACTCTCCCTGCGGGACGACTATCTCCTCGAGAAGCAGGAGGAATCCGCCCAGGAACCCCTTCCGCTGGAAGAGGAAGATCTGGACGCGGACCTGACCCCCCGGCCCGAGGAGTCCCTGCCCATCCCCCACCCGAAGGCGGTTGGCACCTGGTGGCACGAAAACCGAGGGAACTTCACGCCCGGCCAGCGCTACCTGCGCGGTCGCTCCTTTTCCATGGAGGCCCTCCTGGCGGAGTTGAGCCAAGGCCCCATGCGCCGGCGCCATGCCCATGCATTGGAGCTCGCCTTGCGCAGTCAAGGCGCATGCAGGCTCCAGACACGCGCCTTGACCCGGCGGCAGGGCACGGGAACTGGCCCGGCTTCGACACACCGCTCCACGGCTCTCCGTGCGCCCTTTGTCCGGCATACTGGGAGGAGGGTGAGGGCAACCATGTGGGCACTCGAGAACCACACTCCTTTCGCAGCCGAACGAACCTGGGTCATCGACAAGGATGGAGCCAAGCGATGGGTCGTCGCCGTCAAGGGCACCTACGACATCCTGGAGGATCAGCGCACCCGCCTGGCCGAGGAACAGTCCGAGCCCCTGCTCCTGCCCCAGTACCGGGGAGAACAAGGCAGCTCCAGCCTCCTCCATGAAGTGGATTTGACCGCGCCCAAGACGTCCACGGATGTCCTGCTCAACGCCCTGGCGCACGCTCCAGGTGGCAAGCCCACCACGACGGTGGATGTCTCGTTCCAGCTCGGTCCCCTCCAGAAACACCTGCGTGTCTTCGGAGATCGTCAGTGGAAGCGCGGCCTGCCGGGCTTGTTGGGAATGACGCCCCCGCGGCCCTTCCTCACCATGCCCCTGAGTTACGAACGCGCTTTCGGTGGCCGGGACTCCCGGGCGGATGACCCGTCCGAGCACCGTCTCCACTCCAGCAACCCCGTGGGCACGGGCTTCGTCACCCGCGCCGCCCATGCCGAGGAGATGGCCCTGCCCAATGTCGAGGATCCCCGTCAGCTCATCAGCTCGTGGAAGGATCGGCCCCACGCCGCCGGGTTCGGAGCCATCGCGAGCTACTGGTCACCCCGCCTGGAGCTGGCGGGTACCTACGACGCGCATTGGAAGAAGACGCGCTTCCCTCTGCTCCCCTCGGACTTCGATGAGCGGTTCCACCAATGCGCCCCGGCCGATCAGCAGGTCCCCGGATTCCTCACCGGTGGAGAAAGGGTCGAGCTCGTCAACCTCTCCCGCTGGCCACGGCTTCGCTTCGCGCTGCCCAAGGTCTGGCTGGTCTTCAAGACATTCTTCGGGCGCAGGTCCGTGGAACACCGTGCCCGGCTCCACACCGTCATCCTCGAACCCGAGGTCCCCCGGGTCATCCTGGTCTGGCACACCAGCCTCTCCTGCCACCATGACTCCGACAAGTTGGACGTCACGGTCATCGACCAGAAGGAATACCTCTCCAGGGGGGGCCTCGCATGAGTGCTCGGGTCGGCATCATCGGATTGGGTGCCCGTACCCCCGTGGGGGTGAAGGCACCCCATGCGGCCGCCGCGGTACGGGCTGGCATCTGCCGCTACGGCAACCACCCCTTCATGATCGACAAACAGGGACATCCGATGAAGGTGGCGAGGGACGGTCTGCTGCCACCGGAATTGGGGGGGTCGAAGCGATTCCAGGCGCTGGCCTCGAGCGCTCTGGAGGAGTCGCTGAGCCCCCTGGCGTCCCAGGCGAGCGCGGGATGGGCCCTCCCCGCCGTGGTGGCACTGCCCGATTCACGTCCCGGCTTGCCCGGAGCGCTGGCGGATGCACTGACCCACTGGCTGCGGGAGGACGCATCGCTGCCCATCCGCCTCGCGCAGCTCGAGTGGCTACCCCACGGGCACGCGGCTGGGCTCATGGCGCTCGAGCGCGGCTGGCAGCTCATCCAATCCGGCCGGGCCGAGCTCTGTCTGGCGGGGGGGATTGATTCGTACCTGGAGGCGGAGACCCTGGAGTGGCTCGATGAGCGGGAGCTGCTGAAATCGTCGGCCAACCGCTCGGGCTTCATCCCGGGGGAGGGCGCGGGTTTCTGTCTGCTGGCCTCCGCGAGGGTGATCCGCCAGCTCGGCCTGTCTCCGCTGGCGTGGATCGTTTCCGCAGCGACCCGGCGGGAGGAGCACCCCTTCGGCACCCAAGGCATCAACGTGGGACGAGGCCTCTCCGAGGCCATTGCCGGCGCGACCCGGGTACTGGGCGATCCCCCTACCCAGCTGGCGGACACCATGTACTGCGATCTCAACGGCGAGCCCCATCGTTCCGAGGAGTTCACCTACGCCAGTCTCCGATGCCAGCTGGCTTTCGCAGATCACACTGATTACGAGACTCCGAGCGATTGCTGGGGAGATGTCGGGGCCGCCACTGGGCCCCTTCTCGCATGTCTTGCCACGGCCTCCGGGCGCAGGCGTTATGCTCGGGGTCCCCGGCCGCTGTTGTGGGCCAGTTCGTATGGGGGGGAGCGCTCCGCCGTTCTCCTCCACCTCGAGAACATCGCGGAAAGGGAGATGCCAGCATGGGCACGGTCTCGGTCAACCCCCCCAGGACACCCGTGACGGAGGGCAGCGACGGAAAGGCCCCCGCCACGCTGCCCAACATCTGCAAGATGCCGGGTCCCCCGGCGCCCTTCGTCCCCGCGCCCCTGCCCAACGTGGGCACCTCCGGGGACAAACTCAACAAGGCCACCAAGAAGGTCCTCATCGAGGGCAAGAAGATCGCCATCAAGGGCTCCTACTTCATGAGCACCGGCGACATGCCCAGCAAGCCCCAGGGTGGAGGGCTCATCTCCGGCCAGACCCATGGCAAGACCGAGTGGGTGGCCCCCGGCTCCATGGACACCAAGGCCGAGGGCAAGAACATCCAGTTGCTGGGTGATGCCATGACCAACAACGGCGGCAGCCCGGCCAACTCGGGGACACTCCCCGGCGAGGTCCAATCCACCGCCACCGCCATCCCCACGGCCGAGGAGAAACTGCAGCAGATCGCCTGCAAGTGCGACAAGCAGGTGAAGGCCGACGAGCAGAGCACGTGCATCGAGCTGGGCAACAAGAAGCACGAGTGCTGCGAGAAGGAACTGGCCCAGCACAAGAACAGCGGAAAACCCCCCAAGCTGGGAGGGGAACGCGGCTATGACACGCAGAGCCCACCCCAGCAGATCCACACGACACGCAAGGAACTCGAGCAGCAGATCTCACGAGATGTCAGGAAGGATGAGATGTTCGCCAGTGCCTCCGAGCGGACCCTCAGGGGGATCATCTGGAGCAAGTTCCTGCGGAAGCTGCGGGGCACGCGCTGGCCAGACGCATGCGCCCTGGATGACCAGGGCAAACCCTCCCAATTCTTCGACTTCAAGTTCCAGTGCCCGAAGGGCGCGCGCATCCGCCGCAAGAAAGGCGGCGGATGGGTCACTTCCAAGGGAACCACTTCCACCGGCTGGGGAGAGGGTCAGCGGGAAAAATACGAGGCACTCAGCCAGTCACTTGGAATCGACGTGGATGAGAATCCGCCCACGATCATCAGCAGCGAAAACTGCCCCTGAAGCATGACTCTTCCCATGGACTCCCTCACCCGAACGATACGGCTGAAAGGAAAGGACGTCGTCCTCATCCGCCCCGGCCTGACACTCAACCTCTACCTCGACACTCCTCTGCCAGAGAGCGCTCCCAGGTGTGCTGACGCCGTGGAGGCGTATCTGGCCCAGGTCGGTCCCGATACCCTCCGCACCTATATGGCGGACAACGGCCAGTTCAGGCCCTTGACGTCCAAGCAGATCTCCAAGGACCTGCGCAACCTGCGCAACCTTCCCGCGGGTCGTGACAGCTACCGGATTCTCTACAACCAGGGGGAGGAGGGCGAAGTGGGCACCCATGCCATCTACTTCGAGGGCAGCTCGCTCGCCGAGCCCGAGCCCCTGCCCGACAAAACCCACGTGCTGCGCCTGGAGTTCCCACCGCCTCCCGCCGGAGACGAGTGGCTCGAGCCCTTCATCGGGTTCGTGAGCCGGATCGCCAACCTCGTCCCCTTCCAGTCCGGCAACGCGGGCTTCGCCTTCAAGCACGTGGGAGTGCTCCAGAGCAACGTGAGGAAGGAGATCAACCAGCTGCTGCCGAGGTACTACGGCTTCGATCCCTCCTATGACTCCGCCCGCATGAAGATGCGAGGGCGCGCCTTCGGAGCCCACTGGCTCACCCTGCTGCGCACGGACCTCATCCAGAAGCTGGGGGGCATGGAGGCCCTCCGGGCCGCGCTCCCACGAGCCGAACTGCGCCCGCTCGACCAGGGCCTGCTGATCCGCGCGGCCAGACGTCCCCCGCTCGGAGACGTCAACCGCCAGTGCGCGGATATCGGCTGCATGCCGGAGGTGGCACGGCTGCTGCGTCCCATCCGCTACGAGGCCAAGGGGTTCGGCCAGCCGCAAGAGGTCTTCGACGCGCTCGCCTGGCTCGCCCGCTACGACGACAAGGCCTCCCAACCCTGGGATGCGCCATGATCGAGCGCCCGTTCAAGCTCTCTCACCGCCCGATGCTCCCCCCCACCCGGATGGAGCTGGTGGTGGCTTTCGAGGCCCCCGTTGCCGAGCAGGAGCACCCGTTCGCCCCGCTCGAGTACTTCCAGGAGGTCGCCGCGCTCGGAGGGCTGGGCGGAGAGAGCATCCCTCCCACACAATCCTCCCTCCAGCTCACGGGCCATGGGCAGCTGTCCAGCAACACCTGGAACTGGCGTTATGAGGCGGTGCGCCTCCACCCCTCCAGCCTGTTCATCCTCGAGAACGTCCTCCACGGCATCCACATGGAGGGCCACCGCATCCAACACGCCACCCTCTCCTCCGGCCTGCTCCCCAGTCAGCGACAGGCTCCCGAGCAGGTATTGCCCTTCGCCTATGAGCCCCTGCCCTTCGAGTACACGTTCGAAGCCGACAGCACGGAGGCGCTCATCGAGGTAGACTTCGTGAAGGAACAAGGACCCGAGTCGCTCCAGCGCTTCGCGGCCGCTTGGTGGTCATGGCTGGGACTGGTCCAACGCGGCGGGTTCGCCGAGGAGCTCTTTCCACCCGGCACGATGAAGACCTACCAGGCAAGAGACCCGCTCATCCATTCCCACGGTTTGCAGTTCTTCCTGGAAGATGTGACGGCCGGGGGCGAGGCATTCGACAGCTTCGTCAACATCCTCCATGGACTCCACCTGCGTGGAGCAACCATCGATTCCGTGCTCGTCTGTTGAGAGACACGTGCGTCCCACCCGGCACAGCCGCTAGCGTCCCGCTCGTCCGGTCTCCGCCCGGAGGCCGGCGCCACACGAGGGACGCGCCATGCCGGAAGCACGCACGATGGGAGAGGCCCCGGGACCCCGGGGCCACTGGTTCTGGGGCAGCATCCAGGAGCGGCGCCACGATCCGCTCCAGCTCTTCGTACGCGCCCACCAGGAATACGGAGAGCTCGTCCGCTTCCGCATGGGGCCCGCCATCAGCCTCGTCTCCGTCACCAGCCCCGAGCTCGTCAAACACGTCCTCGTGGACCACGCGGACCGGTACGGCAAACCCTCCAGCCTGGTGCGCGATGCGTGGCCGGTGCTCGGCAATGGCCTCTTCACCAGCTCGGGCGACTTCTGGAAGCGCCAGCGCCGCCTCATGCAGCCCGCCTTCCACAAGGAGCGCCTGGCCACGCTCGCCGGCTCCATGGTGGAGGCCACCCAGCAGATGCTCGCGCGCTGGCGCTCCCGCCCCTCGGCGTCCGAGCCCCTCGACGTCGGCGCCGAGATGATGCACCTCACCCTGGGCATCGTCGGCCGCGCCCTCTTCTCCACCGACATCAGCGGCACCGCCAACCGGGTCGGCCAGGCCCTCGGCGTCGCCCTCGCCGAGACGAACCACCGCATCCTCTCGCTCGGGCTCCACGCCCCGGACTTCCTCCCCACCGCGCGCAACCGCGCCTTCCACCAGGCCCTGCGCACCCTCGACTCCGTCGTCTTCGACATCATCGCCCGCCGCCGCTCCGGCGAGACGCGGGGGGATGATCTGCTCTCCACGCTCATGGCCGCCCAGGACGCCGACACCGGCGAGCGCATGACGGATGCCCAGCTGCGCGACGAGGCCATGACGCTCTTCCTCGCCGGCCACGAGACCACCGCCAACGGGCTCTCCTGGCTGTGGCACCTGCTCGCCCAGAACCCGGAGGTGGAAGCCCGCGCCCGCGCCGAGGTGCAACGGGTGCTCGGCGGCCGCGCGCCCACGGCCCAGGACATCCCCCAGCTGCGCTACCTCACGCAGATGTTCGAGGAGACGATGCGCCTGTACCCGCCGGCGTGGATCATGGCCCGCCAGCCGGTGAAGGAAGACGAGCTCGGCGGGGTGCTTATCCCCGCCAGCCCGCGCGTCATCGTCGTCACGCCGCCCTACGCCCTCCACCGCAACCCGCGGCTGTGGCCGGAGCCGGAGCGGTTCGATCCGGAGCGCTTCTCGCCCGAGCAGACCGCGCAGCGCCCGCGCCTGGCGTACCTGCCCTTCGGCGGCGGCCAGCGGCTGTGCATCGGCAACAACTTCGCCCTCATGGAGGCCACGCTCATCATCGCCGAGGTGCTGCAACACTTCCGGCTGCGCGCGGTGCCGGGCCACACCGTGGAGCCCGAGCCGCTCGTCACCCTGCGGCCCCGGGGCGGCCTGCCCATGTTCGTCGAGCCCCTGCACGCGAGCGCCTGAGCCATGTTCCACCCGAAAGGACCGGGCTTCCTGGAGCTGGTGAGGCAGGGCCTCAGCTCGGTGGAGCGGGGGTATGACTTGCTGGCGCCGAAGTTCGACTACACGCCCTTCCGCACGCCGGACGACGTGCTGAAGGCGAGCGTGGAGCAGGTGGGCCCGCCGGGGAGCGTGGCGAGCGCGCTGGACGTGTGTTGCGGCACGGGGGCGGCGATGCGTCCCCTGAAGGCGCTGTGCCGCGAGCGGGTGGTGGGGGTGGACCTGAGCCAGGGCATGCTGGACGAGGCACGCCGGAGGCTCGCGGACGCACCGGGCCCCGCGGCGCTCGAGTGGGTGCGCGGGGATGCGCTGGAATTGCCCTGGCGCGAGAAGTTCGAGCTCGTGACGAGCTTCGGCGCCTTCGGTCACATCCCCGAGGAGGACGAGCCGCGGCTGGTGGAGTCCATCCACCGGGTGCTGAAACCGGGGGGCCGCTTCCTGTTCGTGACGGGGGAGGAGCCCTCGCGGCTGAGGCCGGGCTACTGGATGGCGAAGACATTCAACGCGGCCATGCGGGTGCGCAACGCGGTGTGGAAGCCGCCCTTCGTCATGTATTACCTGACCTTCCTGCTGCCGCGCGCGCGGGCGCTGCTGGAGGCGCGAGGCTTCCACGTGGAGGTGCGGCGGGACGCGCTGCCAGGGAAATACGCGCGCTACGGATTGTGCGTGGTGCTCGCTACCCGGCAGTGAAGGGAAGCCCGCCTGTTCAGGATTGACGCGGGCGGCATAGCATCGCCGGACACTCTCGCTGGAGCGCCGCCGAGCCCATGTCTCCGCTGTTGCCGCCCCCGGACGCCGGGTTGATCACGCGTCACTCCTCGCCCGAGCAGAGGCGGCGGCGGTGGAGGATGAGCGCGGTGTTCGCGGCCTCCATCCTGCTGCTCTACCCGCTGGACCTGCTCATGCTGCGGCAGCCGAGCCTCGCGACGCTGGCGGTGCGGGCCGCCTGGTCCGTGGAGATGGTCCTCTACACCTGGCTGTTGATGACGCTGGAGGAGCGCTGGCTGCCGCTGATCCTGCGCATCCACACCGGCCTCATGAGCAGCTTCTTCATGGCCATCGTCTATTTCACGGGGGGGACGAGCAGTCCGTTCATGACGCTGGTGCCCTCGATGCCGCTGTTGATTTCGCTCATCCGGCCGGGGGACACGAAGCCGGCCATCATCTGCGGGGTGATGTGTGCGCTGGGGACGCTGGGCATCGTGTGGCGGACGGAAGGCCCGGTGATGAGCGCGCTGGCGTGGGCGGGGATGGTGGCGGCGTCGACGTTCTTCGGGGTGTACGGCTCATCGCAGTTCCGCAAGACGCAGGCGGCGGAGCACGAGGCGCGGGTGGAGCGCGAGCGCCGCGAGTCGATGGAGCAGCTGACGAAGGCCGAGCGCCACCGGGCGCAGTCGGAGAAGCTGGCGACGGTGGGGCGGCTGGCGGCGAGCGTGATGCATGAAATCAACAACCCGCTGGCCTTCGTGGGCTCCAACCTGGAGTACCTGCGCACGGAGGTGCTGGCGCAGCCGCTGCCGGAGGCGCTGCGGCAGGAGTTCCAGGAGGTCTTCGACGAGACGCGCACGGGGATGGAGCGCATCCGGCAGATCGTCTCGGACCTGAAGGGCTTCTCGCGGATGGACGTGGAGGAGCCGAGCGAGTGCGTGCTGGCGGACGTGGTGTCGGACGCGGCGAGGCTGGCGGGGGTGCGGCTCAAGCACGTGGCGAAGCTGACGGTGCGGATACCGGCGGAGCTGTCGGAGGTCTTCGCGACGAGACGCAGACTGGCGCAAGTCATCCTGAACCTGCTGGTGAACGCGGGGGACGCGCTGGAGGAGGCGAAGGTGCAGGGCGGGGAGGTGCGGGTGACGGGGAGGGAGGAGGGAGGCCAGGTGACGCTGCTGGTGGAGGACAACGGACCGGGCTTCCCCCCGGAGGTGCTGCCGAGGCTCTTCGAGTCCTTCTTCACGACGAAGGGGCCGGAGAAGGGGACGGGGCTGGGGCTGAGCCTGTCGCGGGAGATGGTGGAGCGCTTCGGAGGAAGACTCACGGCGGAGAACCGGACGGAGGGAGGCGCGAGGCTGCGCCTGGAGCTCCCGGTGCACAAGCCCGCCGCACCCAGCGCGGCTGCCCCAGAGTCCCCTGGCACGGAGAACCCCTCTCCCCCCGGGAGAGGGACGGGGTGAGGGTGCCAGGGCCCCGGAGTTGTTTCCCGTGGGCCCACCCGTGAGCCCGTGCCCACCCGACCTCCGTGACACGCCACAGGCAGGCTTGCAACCAGCGAGACCCGACGAAATGGTCGGTGGTTCTTTGCATGATTGAAGCCACGATGGGAATCACCTGCGCGA
This sequence comes from Archangium sp., assembly GCF_057119385.1. Lineage (NCBI taxonomy): Bacteria > Pseudomonadati > Myxococcota > Myxococcia > Myxococcales > Archangiaceae > Archangium > Archangium sp. Next base: position 38,238 of record NZ_DBNGVP010000063.1, read on the forward strand.
AACTCTCAGCCAGGGTTATATTATTCAAGGAGAGCTAACTTGCCCCTTGCCAGGAGTAGCAATGTTCTCACGCCCCGATCGCAGCCTGCGGTGGGATGTGCTGGAAGAGCACCTGAGTGAGGCCAGCTTCCTTTGGACGCAGTGGGAAAACAGGCTGAAAGCCCCCTCCCATACGCTCAAGGAGGTAGCCGAAGGGGAAGAAGGGCGGCTGCGTGCGCACCTTGATGCACTGGTGGCGGGTGGGCGACGCGTGGCGGCCCGACTCTTGAAGCCGACCCTGGAAGAGGATGACGGAGAGCGTATTCGCGCTGCGGGCTTCGTCCTTCTCTCCCCGGGAGAGGGACAGGACGTCCCGTGTGTTCTTGAGCACTTCTCCGAAGAAGGAGAGGAGACGAACCGCGCCAGCCTTCAACGTGCTCTGCAGATGAGTGAGTGCACGGGACTCTCGGATGTACTTCGGCCGCTCTTGGCAATAAAGGAACCGGGTCTTCAATCTGCGGTTCTAGAAGTGCTCCGCTTCCGCCGTACCCACCCGGGCACGCCATTTGCTCAGCTACTGTCACACCCTGACCCAGAGGTGAAGGCAGCCGCACTCCGTGCCGCTAAATTATGGCCAACAGAGGTAGACGCGAATCTCGTGCGGCAAGCACTCGCGTCACCAGAGCCTCCGGTACGTGAGGCTGGCCTTGAGACAGGTCTCATCCTGGGACTCAAGGCAGCGTGGACCTCGTGCCGGCAATGGGCGAGTGCGCCAGACGCCGCTGGCCACGTCGCCCGGGTAGCGCTGGCTTGTGGAGGAGATCGGCACGACCTTGAGCAGCTGCTGGAACTACTCGCGGTGCCAGCACTCCAGCGGAGCGTCCTCTGGGCTCTCGGTTTCAGTGGCCGGCTGGCCGCGGCCCAGGCCAGCTTGCGCTGGCTGAGAGACCCAACGCTAGCAGGAGTCGCAGCCGAGGCCTTCTGCTCCATCACCGGGCTGTCACTCCAGGGGCACATGGTGCGCGAGCGGGATCAAGAGACTGGTGAAGAACCTGTTGCGCTGGAGGATGAGGATTTGGATGCGGACTTGCTCCCGGGTCCAGACGAAGAGCTGGTCCTGCCAGAGCCAGCCGCCATCGAGGCCTGGTGGGCCGAGGCGCAAAAGAACTTCAGTCGAGACATTCGCTACCTGTGTGGTCAGCCCTTCTCGTTCGAGCGCCTGCTGGATGGGCTCGAGCAATTGCCGATGCGACGAAGACCCGTACTCGCACTGGAGCTGGCCATCCGAAGCCATGGTCAGCATCAGATCGAGACGCAAGACTTCACCCACATCCAACGGATGCAAGTACGGACGGCTTGGGAACGACCGGAAAGGAGCATTCCCATGGGTCCCTTCGCGGATTGGATGCGGTCATGACATCATGAGCCCAGGGTTTGAACTCAGCTCGTAGGCCTGAAGACGAAACGGAGGCGCCATGAGTACGACGGTGGGAGTCAACAATATGTCGGTCGTCCACAAGGAGACCAACGGCACGACGGTGGCTTTCCCGGATGTCTGCAAGACGCCGAGCCCCGGGGGCCCCATTCCCATCCCCTACCCGAACATCGCTCGCTCGGCGGATACCGCTCAGGGCAGCAAGACAGTGTCGGTGGAGGGCAAACCGATCTGCCTCAAGGACTCCAACTTCAGCACCAGCACGGGAGATGAAGCTGGGACGGCTGGAGGAGGGGTTGCGTCCAGCAAAACGAAAGGCAAAGCGGAATTCGTCAACTACTCGTTCGATGTAAAGGTCGAGGGGAAGAACGTCGCGCGGGCCTTTGACCTCATGTTGCACAACAACAAGAACACGCCGCCCTTCCCGCTGATTCAACCTCCTGTCGTCGCGATGAAGAACACCCAGAACGGGTGCAACTGCCTGGCTTGCAAGGAGAAGGTCTAGAGGAGGGACGCGCCATGGCCAAGACGCCGAAACACTTTCCCAGCGAGGCAGATGAGAAACTCCATAAGCAAATCAATGGCACCGAAGAGGGTGGTGCATGCCTGACAGGTCACTCGACCCGGTACGATGATGCCTGCAGTTGCACCTATCGCTGGCAGGCTGTGCGCGAGTCCCGCAGAGCGCGCCAAGGCGTCTACGACAAGAATCCCACCGTTACTCAGGAGAAGGCCAACGAATACCTTGAGAAGAATCCTCGAGTCACCTCTGGATTCCTACCTACTTCCCAATATACCACGAAGAGGAAGTCACGCTTCCCCTCGCCCACTCAATACAGCGACAGGATCAAACTCCCAGAAGAGGGAGATTGGTACGTCTCGGGCCCTCTCCGCTCCAATGCGACGGATGCAGTGGGTAAGGGCATCCCGCAGGGCAAGAACTTCACAACCTGGACCTGGCCCTACTGGAACAACGCGCACCACCTAATCCCCAAGGGAACGCTCAATACGGTGATCAACGAAATCGCCGAGGATGACTGCCGTCAACTCGTGAGGGAAGGACTTCTGCACGCCGAGTATAACGTCAATCACCACATCAACGTCATCCTCCTGCCCATGGACACAGAGGTCGCGCGCGTCCTGGACTTGCCGCGCCACCTCGTCCTGGAAGACGATTCAATCGTCAAAGAGAAGGGCTCAAAGCTCAATCATAGGGAATACAATCAGAACGTCAGGACACGGTTGGACAGCATCATCGACTCGTACAAAGCCACATGCGACCGGGAGCGCCAAACCAACTGCGACCCATGGCCCGTCATCAAACTCTCCAAGAAACGGTTGGAGGTCCTCTCGCAACACTGCTACGCCAAGGTCACCCAGTTCGGCAATGAAAACCCAGGAGAGGCGATATCTGCGCTGCCCCCGCTCCTACGCCCAAAATCATAGCCCTCGACATCATGGACTATTTCTCGATCAACATGAGCCCCGCAGTCGACCCCGGTTATTGCGTGCTCTACGGCGAACCCGAAGGCACCAACATGTTGAAGTACCGGATGTCTCAAGGCATCGCCATGGGGGATAAATACCCGCAGGATGCCAAATGGTACATGCGCAAGGAGTCCCCCGGCATCAAGCTCGCCTCCCTGCTCGCCACCGTCACCAACCTGTTGGTGGTGGAGCGTGGCATGAAGGAAGTGTTCGAACGCACGGGCGTCCCCATGGAGTGCCTACCCTTCACGCTCTACGACCACAAGAAGCGTGTGGCAAGCACCGACTACTTCATCATCAACCCGCTGGGGACCTTCGACTGCCTCGATCTGGAGAAGAGCGAAATCATCTACGATGAAGGGGAGATCGTCGAAGTCGAGAAGATCGTCCTCGATCCCAAAAAGCTGCACTCCGCCCCTGGCTTCTTCCGCATCAAGGAAGACCCATATGTCCGCGTGCTGAGCCATCAGCTCGTGGATGAACTGCGCAAGCTCAACCCGACCAACGTGTACCTGACGAAGCTGGAACAATCCGCCTAGTGGGCGACAACCCTTCGGTTGCCTTGGGCCTCTGCTGGAAGAGAGCCATCCATGTACGGGACCCCTCTGTTCATGATCGAGAAGTCGTGCGGCATCTCCCTGGAGGACGCCTACCCGGCCGTCATCCGCCGGAAGGTCACTCATGCGCAGATGCTGGCGTTCTGTACCCAGTATCGGCGCATGGGGATCTGCAAACTCTTCCTGAGCGGACTTCCGGATGCCTTCTTCGAGGATCTCTCGAAGAGCGCCCGAGCCTTCCTGTTCTTCCTGGAGGGCGTGGGTGACGAGCTCAAGCGCACCAGTAGCTCTGAACCCTTCTTCGATGCCGTCGCTTGCAATGATCGCGAGGCCGCGACCGCCATCGCGTGCCATTCACGCCAGAGCTGGCACCAGGGAGAGGAGTACGAGGATGACTTCCTCTATGCCTTTTTCCTCATGAATCGCTTCGCCCAGCAAGCACCTCGGGAGCGGCTCGAAGCGCTGCTGCGGCGCTATGAAGAGGTGCTCCAAGGAGCAGGGGATCCACGGCTGGGGCTATGCCGCTCCTATCTGACTGTCGATCAGAAGCTCTTCGATGACTCACTGGCACGCATCGTGGAGGAACGGGAGAAGGACATCCATGAAAGCCTCGAGGGCGAACGGATTCCACCGGACGACGTTCCCACCACCAGCCGTCTCTGGGTGGAACTGTTGGCACTGCTCCGTTTCGCCGAGCAGGCCGGACTCTCTCCAGCCGAGCACCATCCTCTCGCGCCATCTGTTGCTCGCATGCTGAGCCGGGCGCGCCTTCCACCACCGGATGCTTGGAGGCACATCGCCTCCTACTACGACCTCAGCTAAGAGGAACCACGCCAGATGAGAACCTGCGTCACGGCTCTAGGTATGGTGAGTGCCCTGGGCTACGGAGTGGTGGGCAGTTGCGCGGCGATGAGGGCAGGCATCTCCCGTCCTCAACCACTGGTCGGGTGCGTGGTAGAGGATGGCGAGGGTGGAGCAGAACCCGCCAAGGGGTACCCTGCGAGCTGTTACGCGGAGGGCTTCTTTCAGGCAGGTGCCTGGGTGAGGCTGGCCGCGGGAAGCTTCGAGGACATGCTGCATGCCTCAGCGCTCCCCTCCCCATCTTCGCTCGATTTCTGGCGCCGCACCGGCCTTATCGTGCTGGCGCCCATCATCGATCGGGAGCGGTTTTTCTGGTCTCTTGAGACGCAACCGGAAGCACTCCTGGAGTTCTACGCACGGCCGCTCATCGACCTGCTCGGTATTCCCGTGGCCAACAATTTCGTGCGAGCACTGGGAAGCGGCCACTGTGGTCTGGCCGAAGCCGTCCAGCTTGCCCAAGCCGAGTTTGCGACACGCCGCCTGGATCGTGTCGTCATCCTCGGGGCGGACTCCTACATCGATCCCCTGAGCCTGGATTGGCTCGCCCAACACAGACGATTGAAGACCCCCACGCGCCAGACCGGAGCCATGCCAGGAGAAGCGGGGGCCTGTCTGTTGCTCGAATCTGAATCCTCGGCACGCGCGAGAGGCGCGACCATTGGTGCGCACATCGAGGCGGTCGCATTAGATGGCCCTCTCAACGAGAAACAACCAAGCGCGCCGGGCCTGGGGCTCGCGCTGGCGGAGATGCTGAAGCGCAGCGTGCTCGGGCCAGTCCTGGAAGAGCCGTTTCGAGGAGAGGTTCTGCTTGACCTCAACGGAGAGGAGTGGAAGGCCCATACCTGGGGGCATGCGCAGGTGAGACTGAACCAACACATCGACTTCAACCAGTGCCGCTTCGTCCTGCCATGTGAGTCCCTTGGGGAAATTGGAGCGGCAAGTGGCCCGGTTGCCGTCTGCATGGCGATCAGTTCTTTTGTCCAGAAAGACACGCCTCCCGAACGCGCCATCGTCTGCTCCGTCTCGGACACGAGGCGTGTTGCGGCCGTGCTGCTCGGGCGACCACCCCAAGCCCACCCCATCACGACCGCCCGCTCATGAGCCCCTTCGTCTTCTGGCGCCGCACGTTTTGAAGACGCAAGAGACGACCACCCGGGCACTCCTGGTAACGGGGTGTAAAACAACCCCGTGCCCGAAACCCGATTCCCGGGGGCATTCCCGCTCTACGAGGAACGAGGCACGTGCTAAGCGGTTGCCTCCGTAACCGAGGAGGAGGCACCTACACCGCATGAAGAAAGCGCTCATCACCGCCGCCGTCCTCGCCCTCGGCCTACCGGCCTTCGCCCAGCAGCAGCAGCAAGAGGCGAAGCCGCTGGCCCCCGGGCGTGAGGCACTGGCCATCCCCTACGAGAAGTACTCGCTGCCCAACGGCATGGAAGTCATCCTGGCCCAGGACAAGAAGCTGCCCGTGGTGGCGGTGAATGTCTGGTACCACGTGGGCGCCTACAACGAGCAGCCCGGCCGCACCGGCTTCGCGCACCTCTTCGAGCACATGATGTTCCAGGGCTCCAAGCACGTGCCCGACGACGTGCACATCGCCATGCTCGAGCAGCTCGGGGCCAACGATCTCAACGGCACGACGAACTACGACCGGACGAACTACTTCGAGACGGTGCCCACCAACCACCTGGCCACGGCGCTGTGGCTGGAGAGCGACCGGATGGGCTTCCTGCTGGACGCGCTCGACGAGAAGAAGCTGCGCACCCAGCAGGAGGTGGTGAAGAACGAGCGGCGCCAGGGCGTGGAGACGCGCCCCTACGGCCTCGCCCAGGAGAAGCTCTGGAAGGCGCTCTTCCCCGCGCCCCACCCGTACCACGGCAAGGTCATCGGCTCGATGGCGGACCTGGACGCCGCCACCGTGGAGGACGTGAAGGCCTTCTTCCGCACGTGGTACGCGCCGGCCAACGCCACGCTCGCGGTGGTGGGGGACTTCGATCCCCAGGAGGCCCGCGCCCTCATCGAGAAGTACTTCGGCACGCTGCCCAGCGGCCCCAAGCCGGTGAAGCCCACGGTGGCCCCGGTGAAGATCTCCCACGAGAAGGTCATCCGCCACGACGAGACGGTGGGTACGCTGCCGCAGGTGACGATGGCGTGGCTCACCCCGCCGTACTTCACCGAGCAGGACGCCACCGCGGACATGCTGGCCAACGCGCTGGCCACCGGCAAGTCCAGCCGCCTCTACAAGCGCCTGGTGCTGGAGAAGGGCCTGGCGCAGAGCGTGAGCTCCACCGAGCTGAGCCTCGGGGCCCAGTCCGTCTTCTTCATCGAGGCGACAGCCCGGCCCGGCGTGTCCAGTGACGCGCTGGTCCAGGAGATCGACGCCGTGCTGGAGGAGGTGCGGCGCGGCGGCATCACCCAGCAGGAGCTGGACCGGGCGCGCACGCGCTTCGAGACGCAGATGCTGGCGGGGCTGCAGTCGGTGGGCGGCTTCGGCGGCAAGGCGGACGTGCTGCAGAGCTACAACCACTACACGGGAGACCCGGGCTACCTCGACGAGGACCTGGGGCGGTACGACTCGGTGACGGCGGAGCGGGTGCGCGACTTCGCCCGCGAGTACCTCGAGCCCAATGCCCGCGTGGTGCTGCACGCCGTGCCCGCGCAGAAGGGCCCCATCTCGGCCGCGAAGGAGACCCACTGATGCGCCGCTTGTTCATCGCCCTGTCCGTGCTGGCGCTCGCCACCGGCTGCAAGACGGCCCCCGAGCCCGTCCCCGAGGCCCCCAAGCCCCCCGAGACGCCGGCTCCGCCGCGGGAAGACCCCAACGCCTTCCGCGAGCAGCCGCCCAAGCCCGGCGAGCCGCCCGAGCTGGTGCTGCCGAAGTTCGAGCAGGCGAAGCTGGACAACGGGCTCACCGTGCTGGTGAGCACGCGCAAGGAATTGCCGCTGGTGTACACGGGGGTGGCGTTCGCGTCGGGAGGCTCGCAGGACCCGAAGGGCAAGGGGGGCCTGGCGGACGTCACGTACAAGATGCTGCTGGAGGGCGCGGCCGGGAAGGACACGACGGCGTTGGATCAGGCCTTCCAGGACCTCGGGGTGTCGCCCGCGGTGAGCGTGAACCCGGATGGGGCCTTCGTCGGGACGCGGGTGCTGAAGCGGCACGCGGACGCGGCGCTGGCGCTGCTGGCGGACGTGGTGCGCAAGCCGAACCTGGCGCAGAAGGACTTCGAGCGGCGCAAGAAGCTGCAGCTGGCCGAGCTGGTGCGCGCCATGGGCAGCCCGGGCTTCCTGGCGCAGCAGGCGTACCTGGACGCGGTGTTCGGCCCGGAGCACCCGTACGGGCACCCGGTGAGCGGACTGCCGGCCACGGTGGACACGCTGACGCTCCAGGACGTGAAGTCCTTCTACGGCAAGAGCGTGGGCCCGAAGGCCGCCGCGCTCGTCATGACGGGGGACATCACCCTGGACGAGGCCGTGGGGCTGGCCCGGAAGTACTTCGGCGACTGGAAGGCCAACGCCATGCCTCCACCGGTTCCGCCCACGCCCGCGGCGCCGCCGAGGCAGCAGGTGGTGTACGTGCCCAAGCCGGGGTTGGACCAGACCATGATTGTCGTGGGCCGGCCGGGCATCGCGGTGGGCAACCCGGACGAGTACGCGCTGGACCTGGCGACGACGGTGTTCGGCGGCTTCTTCGGCAGCCGGCTGAACATGAACCTGCGCGAGGACAAGGGGTACAGCTACGGAGCGGGAGCGAGCGCGGACGCGCGGCTGGGCGTGGGGCCGCTGACGGCGTCATCGGCGGTGCGCAAGGACGTGACGGGCCCGGCGCTGGGCGAGTTCTTCGGGGAGATGAAGGGGATTCAGGAGCGCCCCATCACGGAGAAGGAGCTGGCGGCGGCACGCGAGGGCCTCATCCGGGCGATTCCGGGCGAGTTCGAGTCAGTGGAAGGACTGGGCTCGAGCGCGGCGTCGCTGTTCTTCCTGCGCCGGCCGATGGACGAGTTCGCGCGGACGGTGGAGGGGCTGGAGAAGGCGACGCCGGCCGAGGTGCAGCGGGTGGCGGAGGCGTACCTGGGCCCGGCGGCGATGCAGGTGGTGCTGGTGGGAGACCCGGCGGTCATCCAGGAGCAGGTGGGGCCGATGAACCTGGGCAAGCTGGTGGCCCGGGAGCCGGTGGCACCTCCAGCGAAGAAGTAACCCCACTCTCCCCTCTCCCCCCGGGAGAGGAGCCCCCCGTCGTTCAAAGGGGGGGCAAGCCCCCCGGGGTGAGGGTGCCTGTCCCCCGGGTTCCCCACCGTGAGGGAACCCGGGCGTCACCGGGTCAGTCCTGCTCCTTGTCCCGTTCCTCCTGTCCGCGGAGGATGCGGATCTCCTCATCGGCCTCGTCGATGGGGCTGCGGATGTCCGGGACATACCCACCGACCTCGGCATCGCTGTCGAGGGCGAACTTCTGCTCGCGGGTGCCGTGGATGGAGTCCGCGGCGTAGAGGGGAAGGGTGTCATCGGCCTCGAGACCGCGCTCGACCCGATCGGGGGAGAAGGGAGGCTTCTCGTCTTCCCGCTCCTTGGGGTGCACGGGGTCGTACTTCCTCCGCTTCTCATTGTCGGCCATGGTGAAGGCTCCTCGTGGAATGCGGACGCGCGGGGTTGCGCGACCCTCCGAGGTTCAATGTGGGGCGCACCGGGGACGCTCCAAGCTTCCCGGGGAGGGACGGGCGCCCGCTCGCCAGGCGGGTGCACGAGGAACCCGGCGCGTGGGAGATTGCGCCCATGAGGGCCCCGCCGCCTCGATGGCCCTCCAAGGAGGTGGGCGCCGAGCGCCAGAACAACCCCCTGGCGCGCCTGTCCCTGGTGTGCGGACTGGCGGGGCGGGTGCCGCCGGTGGCCGCGCCGATCGCCATCGGGCTGGCAGACCCTGGACAAGATGCAGGAGTACGTGGAGAAGCAGGCCTCGCGCGCTACGTGAGCCGCTGGATGCGGGGGGCGCGGAAGCGGACGCGCGAGCCCGCGTGGTGGGCCTGCAGGCCGATGCGTCCGGAGCGGGGCTTGTGCGTGGGCGCGGTGAAGACACACACCTCGACGCCGTTGAGCACGACGCGCAGCTCCAGGCCTCGGGCGAGGATGTCGAAGGAGTTCCACTCGCCCAGGGGCCGCGAGGCCTTCAGCAGGGCGGGGGCGAGCGTGTAGAGGGCGCCGGTGAGGTGCAGGGGGCTGCCCATGCGGGGACGGCCCCGGGTCTCGTGCTCGGGGTCCACGCCGCGCTCGTCGATCTGCACCTCGAAACCGGCCTTCCAATCGGGCTGCCTGCGGGCGAGTTCGGCGGTGGGGAAGCGGAAGAAGACGCCCGAGTTGTCCTCGACGGAGTGGGCGAGCCAGTCCACCTGGAGGCGGAAGTCGGAGAACTCCGAGGGGGTGTACCAGAGGAGGCCGGAGCCGCCCTCGGACTCGAGGAGACCGGGGCCGGCGGGGAGGAAACGGCCCTCGCCCGCCATGGCCCAGGCGCCGGGAGTGTCGAAGGACAGGGTGTCGAAGGAGTCCATGAGCCTTTCGGGGTGAAGGGGGGCCTCAGGGCCCAGCCCCGGATGGGATTGTCGCGTGGCCTGGTCCTCGGCATGAGGCGGAATGGACTGCATGAAAAACCCCCCGTCTGCTGTTGCCGTACCCTGAAGCAACGGCGGGCGGGGGTGACGACAAACGGCGGGAGGGGGGAGTGAAGGACACTCCAGGCGTCGGATTCACGGCAGAGCCGGAGGGATTCGTTCACCTGGACGACGGATGGAGCGAGCGGAACTCCACGACACACTCGAGGAGCCGGCGGATGGCCCGTTCCGCGTCTCCCTGACAGGCCTGGAGGAACGGCAGTGTCCAGTCCTGTCCCGCGGGGACACCCTTCGCTTCCTGGAGCCAGAGCTCGAAGCGGGGGTACTCCTCGTCGCGAGCGCCCGCGAGGGCCAGACACAACCGGTAGCCATCGATGAAGCCCGCCATCCGCTTCACTTCGATGGGACCGATGAACAGGAAGAGCCGTCCTTGCCTGTCACCGATCTCCTGACGGACCCCCAGCAGCATGTCGAGCGTGGGTTGGGGTGGATTCACGGGCACCAGGGATGGCACCCGGACCGAGGGATGCTCGCCCTTGCCACGCCACTCGATGGACGCCAGGGCCTCGGGAGGAAGGGCGCGGAACTCGGCGACGAAGTCCAGGTACTTGAGCAGGGCGCGCCGGTGATCACCGTGGAACTCCTCCAGATAGGCGGGTTCCCAGCCCTCGCCCGGCCAGGCTTTCTTGATGAAGAGCAGCCACTCGCCAAACAAGGCATCCGGGCCTTCGTCGACCCCGAGGAGGTGAAGACACCATCCATACCCCCCGATGAAGCACGCCATGCGGTCCACATCGGGCATGCCGATGTAGAGACACGGTCCCGATGTGCGATTCCGCATGTCCTCGCGGATGCGCAACAACACGTCAAGCAAGGGGACGACAGGCTTTGCTCCAGATGGAGGACTCATGGCGTCTCCGGCAGGACTTCAATGACCTTCTGGGTGATGTCCGAGAGTGCGCCCAACCGGCCCAGGTACTCCGCCCACGGCATGCCGGCCGCTCCAGTGTATGCGTCGTAAGCGCGGCCGTTCATCCGCACCAGGACATGATAGCCGTTCTTCGACACATTCAGGTCCCGGCCCGCCCCATCACAGCGACCAGCCGAGCGACAGCTGCGCACGCGGAGCCACGCGCACGGTCCACAGGCTGAAGCCAGGAATCGGGGGCCGGTAGAGCGCGCCCAGGCCCAGCGCGGCCTGCACGGTGAAGCCATCGCCGAACCGGAAGCTGTAGCCCGAGAGCACCGCGCCGCCCACCTGCCACACCGCCTGCGTGCGCCACGCGTGCACCACCTCGAGCCGCGGGCCCACCCACAACCCCTCCAGCACCGGGCCCTTCAAATAGAAGCGGGCACCCGGCTCGATGCCCACCCGCAGGGAGTCGGGCGCCCCATCCTCGAAGACGGGAATCCACTTCCCCAGGTTGAAGCCCACGCGCAGCCCCAGCGTCACGGAGAACCCGTCGTCCCGCTCCTGCTCGGCCTCCAGCGCGAAACCGTCAGCGGCCAGCGGCACCGCCACACCCACGTACGTCCGTCCCTCCCAGCCATCACCCGGCACCGGCTCCTCGGGAGCACCCCCTCCCGGCGGAATCGCCGTCATCACCAGGGCCGTCATCACTCCCAGCAATCCGGACATGGCTCCCCTCCCTGCAACCTCCATGCACCGGCCCGGGATACGGCAACCCCGGGCCACGCGGGCACTTTCCCGGGCCCCCACGTCACGCGGCGTACGCACTTGCGCCTTCCACTGACACGCGCCGTACGCACACCGCCCGAGTACCGGCTCACGGAGCGTGGCCCGCCTCCCGGTCCTTCGTTAGGTTGCATCGCATGTCCGCTCCCCTCTCCGACGCTCCCTTCCTCAACGCCACCACCTGGAAAGCACTCGGGGAGGGGCGCTACCAGGGACACGTCCGCCCCGAGTGGTTCCAGGGACGCGGCGCCTACGGCGGCATGCTCGGCGGCACGCTGCTGCGCTCGATGATGCGCGAGCTGAACGAGCCCGCCCGTGCACCGCGCTCGCTCACCGTGCACTTCTGCGCGCCCGTGGCGGAAGGCGAGGCCTCGCTCGTGGTGCGCACGGAGCGCGCCGGGCGGCAGGTGACGCACCTGTCGGCGCGGATGGAGCAGGGCGGGCAGGTGACGTGCCTGGCGAGCGCCACCTTCGCCACCTCGCGCGAGACGCCGCTCGTCTACGCGGACGCGCGCCCGCCCCGGGTGCCGCCCCCGGACGACGTGCCCCCCGTGCCGAGCGCCATGCTGCCCACCTTCGGCGCCTGGTTCGACTACCGCTGGTGCGTGGGCGCGGTGCCCTACTCGGGCGCCGACGAGGCCCGCGTGGGCGGCTGGATTCGGCCGCGCGTCCCCACGCCGCTCGATGCGCCGCTGGTGGTGGGCCTGCTGGATGCCTTTCCTCCCGCGGCGTTCGCCCGCGTGGACGGCTTCTGCAACGGCGCCACCATGGACTACACGGCGCACTTCTACGCGCCGCTCCCGCTCGACGCCGCGCCGGACGCCTTCTACCTGCGCACCGGCCACTCCCGTCACGCCGCGCACGGCTACGCGGATGACCTGGCGGAGCTGTGGAGCCGCGACGGCCAGCTGCTCGCCCAGCTGCGCCAGATGGCGGCCGTGTTCCCCCCCAGCCGGTGAATCGCGAGCCGATGTCCACCTGCTGGACGGCGCGCTTCTCGGGAGGTGGGGAGGGGGTTCGCTGGGGGCCACTTCCGCTCCAGGCGGGGCTCGGGTAGTTTGCGCCGCCCTGCGTTCGGCAGTTCCGCAGTACGCAGCAAACCGAGGACATCAACGATGGCACGCATTTCCCAGGACCAGGCGCAGGAGCGCCACGCGTTCCTGCTCGATCTCTTCCGCAACCAGCCGGACATCAGCCGCAACGAGGCGATGGACGCGTACAAGGACAAGTTCGGGGCGTCGCTGAACGCGAAGACGTTCAACGAGCTGCGCGAGCAGGCGCTGCGCGAGGCGGAGAGCGTGGAGAAGGAGGAGGAGAGCGCGAGCGAGCCCGAGGAGACGCCGGTGGAGGAGAAGCAGCGGGTGGTGGCGGCGGCGCCGGTGCTGACGGGCGACGCGAACGCGCCGGCGGCGGCGAAGAAGCCGAAGGCCAAGGGCGGCGGCGCGAAGAACGTGTTCGTGGACGCGACGCAGGAGCAGCTGCAGTTCCTGGAGAAGGTGCTGGTGCAGTTGCAGGAGTCGGGCGCGAACAACGTGCGCATCGACCACTCCACGGACCGCTGGATGGTCCTGACGGTGGACGCGAAGTAATCGCAGTCCCGAAGTCCCCTCTGCGAGCCCCTCCCCTCTCCCCCCGGGAGAGGGACGGGGTGAGGGTGCCCGCCCCCGTGTTCCCCCCGTGAGGGAGAGCGGACCGGGGACGGAGCCCGGAAATCCCGGTAGAATGGAGGCCATCACCCGCCGAGGGGAGGGCCTGCCCGATGGAGAAGGATGCTTCGAGTGCGGCACCCGTGGAGACACGGCTCACGTGGGACAGACTGGCGGTCCAGGCGCCGCTCACCGTCTCGAACGAGAACCTGACGCTGTCCTGGGACAAACCCGGCTCATCCCAGTACCAACCGGTGTTCCTCCGCGCCCTGAGCACGGGCGAGCTCAAGGGCAGCCACTTCTACTGGGAATTCGTCATCGAGTCCTCGCGGCAGCAGCAGCTCGGCGTCGGCGTCATCTTGGAGCCTGCCTGCTGGGTGCACCCGGGCTATCTGGGCGCGGGAGGCAATTCCTGGTCGTACGATCCGCTGCGAGGAGTGATTGCGACCCGCCAGCAGGCCCTCCACTCGGGCCTCCCGACCTTCCCGGACTCGGGAGTGATCGCCGTGGAGCTGGATCTCGCCGAGAGCGACACCTTCACGTTCATCGTGAATGGAGAGCGGACGCTCCCCATCGAGCTTCCTCTCGGCTGTACCGTGATGCCCGCGGCCTGCCTCTTCGCGGTCGGGCAGAAGGTCACCCTGCGCAACTTCGTGGCCAATAAACCCGAGGTCCTCTCCCTCGCGAAGGCCCGGCGGAAACGAGAGCGCGCGCGGGTGCCCGAGGAGGCCGCGAGCCAGAAGCGGCCCAGCGGCGCCGCCTTGAGGCTCGCCGACACCATCCTGAAGATCGTGGAGTTCGCCGAATGTGAATCGGCGCTCCTCAGGGACCCGGGGAACATCAGGCTCCGCTACAAACAAATCAAGCTCCTGAAGACACGTGCCGTCATCCCCGATGACGAGGTCAGGAGGAACAAGGTGCTCGCGGCCTACGAGACGCTCTGCATGCTCGCCCCGGAGGATGACAAGGCCTGGATGGGGAGGGCCGACTGGCTCCACCTCCATGGCCGCGGTGAAGATGCGTTGGCGTGCCTGGACAAGTGCAAGCAACGCAACGCGAACTACTGGCTGGCCCGGGCGCACTACCTGGACACGCTCGGCAGGTTCGAGGAGGCGCTGAGCTGCTTGAGGACCGTCCAGCAGATGCAACCGGAGGACAACTTCCTGCTGGGGAACATCGGCGGTTCGCTGGCGAAGCTGAAGCGATGGGAAGAAGCCCTCGAGGTGCTCGAACAAGCGCTCCGCACGAATCCACACTACGTGGCCGCCCGGCTCGAGAAGGGGCAGTGCCTCATCGGCCTCCAGCGCTACGAGGAAGCGCTCGCCGTCATCCATGAGGTGGATATCACGCGGAAGATGGGGAAAACGAAATCCCTGCTGGCCTATGTCTTCTTCAAGCTGGGACACCCCGACATGGCACGGCGGCTCCTGGATGCGGAACTCTCGTGGGCTCCCAAGACCCAGCCGCTCGACGAGAACGGCCGCACGGTCCTGGGCACCGAGGTCGAGGAGGAATTCCAGACCCTGGCCCGGGAGGTGTACGACCGTTACGAGCCCCTGCGCCGCGACGACTAGCCTGAACCGCCCGGAGAGGCGCCTCAGAAGTCGCCGGAGCCCTCGACGGGCACGGCGGCGCCCGGAGCCACCGCGGGCACCAGCTTGGAGGGAGCCTCGGTGGCGTCGAAGGCGCGGGGGCGCAGCAGCCTCAGGGTGAGCACCAGCGCGAGGAACAGCACCGCGCAGCTCGCCGTGACGAAGCGCACGCCGATGCGATCCGCGAGCGCGCCCTGGGCCCACACACCGGCGGCGTACCCCACGCCGAGCATCATGCTGTAGAGACTGTGGATGCGGGCCTGGAGCTCGCGGGGGACGCGCAGCTGGCACAGCGTGTTCAGGCCGGTGAGGGTGGCCATGTAGAACCAGCCGAGCCCCACCATGGCGAGCGCGGCGAGGTGGAGGGTGGGGGCCATCCAGTAGAGGGCGGCGATGGGGCCGATGCCGAGCAGACAGGCCTCGAGGACGCGCTGGCGGCCGAAGCGGGCGACGAGGGGCCCGAGCACGACGGCGGCGAGCACGGCGCCGACGCCCTGGGCGGTGACGAGCAGGGAGGTGGCGGCGGCGCCCTGGTTGAAGACGCGGATGGCGTACACGGGCACCAGGCCGATGAAGGGGGCCACGAGGGTGCACATGACGAGGGTGCCCATCATGGCGAGGAAGATGCCGGCGTCCTCGCGGGCGACGCGGGCGCCGCGGACGATGCCGGGCCAGAGCTCGTCCCGGGAGAGGGCGTTGGCCCTGGCCGAGGGGCGCACGAAGGCCAGGGCGATGAGGACGGCGACGAAGGACAGCGTGTTGACGAGCAGGGCCCAGGCGATGCCGTGGGCGGAGAGCACCACGGCGGCGAGCGCGGGGCCGGTGATGCGGCCGAGGTTGAACTGGGCCGAGTTGAGACTCACCGCGCTGTGGAGGTCCTCGGGAGGGACGAGCTCGGAGACGAGGGCGGAGAAGGCGGGGTTGGTGAGGGCGCTGACGCAGCCGTTGAAGAAGGAGATGACGCCCACGGCGGGCACGGTGAGGTGGCCGGTGAAGGCGAGCGCGGTGAGGATGCCGGCCAGCAGCGCGTGCAGCAGGGTGCCCACGGCGACATAGGTGCGCCGGTCGAAGCGGTCCGCGAGTGCCCCCGCGACGGGAGAGAGCACGAGGGCGGGGAGATAGGTGATGGCGGCGATACCGCCAGTGGCCTCGGCGCGGCCCGTCACGGTGGTGACGAAGACACCCAGCGCGAGCATCTCCATCCACGTACCGATGTTGGAGACGAGCGCACCAGACCAGACGTAGACGAAGTTCCGGTGCCCGAAAGCACGGAGCGAGGAGAAGCGCGACAGGTGGAGGGCAGTCACGGCTCGACCCTTGTAACGCACCTGGGTGACGCGTGCTCGGTGGGCACCTGCGCACACGACGCCGAGTGCATGCTCGCCAACTGGCTGGGCAGACACCCGGCAAGCCTCCAGTGGTGGCGAATTCGTATGAACACAAAAAAGAAACGAGCCTCCACCGGGAAGGCTGGCCCAGGGAGGGACTGACGCATCAGGCTGACGCGCCATGACACGAGCGATGAAGGTGTTGCTGCTGCTGGGCGTGATGGTGGCGGGGAGCGCGGGGGCCACGGGGCCCTCGTCACTGGAGGTGAAGCTCACGCCGCTGGCGGCGAGGAAGGGGTCGGTGCTCTTCCGTACCCGTTACACCGTCAACCGGGAGGGGGCCCACCGCTTCATGACGGTCGAGTTCGGCTGGCGGGTGGTGGAGCAAGACACACCTGGTGCTCAACACCCTGGACATGGCGCTCAAGGGACGCCAACCACCGCAGAGGTTGTGGCACCACTCGGACCGGGGCAGCCAGCACGCCAGCACCGACTACCAGCAGGCGCTGGGAACTCGTCTACACCACCAGCTTCGCCACGCACGAGCAGGCCCGGCTGGCCCTCTACGAGTACATAGAGGTCTTCTACAACCGTCAGCGGCGGCACTCTTCGCTGGTCTACGTCATCACGGAAGTCAGTTGAGTGTTCCGGTCAAACCATATGACACGCCCTGCTCGACGTACCTGCGCTGGAGCCTTCAATCGGAGATGCTCGCTCCGCATCGGGAACAGCCTGGGGGAAGCAACTACGGCGAGCCTCCGCCCGATAACCCCAGGCGGCCGGACCCCCACCCGGCTTCTGGAGTCGGTCATGCAACAAGTCCGTGTCGTCGATGGCCGCCAACTGTGCCCTCCGATCTGTCTCGCCGTAGGTCTGGCGCTTCTGTCTTCTGGATGTGCACACGTGCATCCAGGCTGGCGGCGGAAGCATGGATGGCCGGGTCTGGGGTGAGTCACAGTGCAGGGCGTGCTACGCCGCCTGCATGCGCTATGGATTCTGGCCGTGGCAAGCCAACGACAAGCCCTGTCCTGGAGCCTGATCATGGAACCCCCACACCAGGAGCGCGCCCCGACATTCGGTGAGGAGCTCGATCTCCTCTTCATGGAGTTCATGAAGTCAGATGCGCCATACGAGCAATGCAGGCGCGAACTCCTGAAGCTGGAGAAACGCTGGCTGCAAAAGGCAAGGACTCCAGCCCAGCGCCTCGCGGTGCAGCGCATCATCGCAAAGACCCTCCTCACCGAGGCATTCGGGTTCGGCATGCCGTGGAAGGAGTTCGGTCGGTGGCTTCGTCGTATCCAGACTCTCGGCTTTCGCGATCTGGGAATGCTCGTCCACGTCACCTGCCTCTATGTGCAGGCACTGGACCTCTTCCCTCGACAGGCTCGCGAGGCGTGGGCCATGTTGGAGGACACAGAGAGAAGAGTGCGCCGACTCCGTCGAGAGAACCCCCTTCGCAAGGAACACATGGAGGCCATCGCGCACGCGAAGAAGGTGGCCCGCGTGCCGCCGCCCCCTCCTCGCTGACGTGATCGACGTCGGGGCGGCGGAGCGCGGCGGCCTCTTCTTCGCCGTGAAGATGCTTCGGTCAAGCGAGCTTGGCGCACGCGAGCGGCGGGAGATCAGCATCCCATGAGTTCCGCTCGCCAGAGGAGGACGCAATCTGGGACCTCCCGCTGTTCGCTCCAGACGCGCCCGCCACCTCCGCCCATCGAGCGAAGCTCCGTCCACTCCCGGTGCAGAGCGCGGAGCTCCGGTGGGCTCCGCATATCTCCTGGACGACATCAACGGGCGTGTCTCCTGAGGGTATCCGTCCCGGTGCTCCTACCCGGTGGACCCCCCTGTGAGCCGCTACTGCGCGCCCGTGGCGATGGGGCCCTTGCGCGAGGAGATGGAGCCATCCGCGCCGATGACGGCGCCGGTCTCGGGGAAGTCCTCGCCGGTCAGGCGGCGCACGAGGGGAATGACCTCGCCAGCCGAGTCAGGGACGGGAATGCCCCGGCCCTCCTGCTTCGTGGGGAGGATGCGGCCGGAGCGGAAGCGGCCCTGGGAGTCGAGCTCCACGTCGACGACCATGCCGAGGCCCTGGGGGCCCTTGAGGTTGAAGGAGCCGTAGGTGGCGAAGTTGCCCATGGAGTAGACGATGAGGCGGTCCTTGTAGAACTCCATGGCGCGCACGACGTGGGGCCCGTGGCCGAGGACGAGGTCGGCGCCGGCGTCGATGACGGCGTGGGTGAAGAGACGCAAATCACCGCGGTCCTCGCCGTAGAAGATCTCCCGGCCCTTGGGGATGTTGAGGGCCTTGCCACCCTCTGCGCCGCCGTGGAAGGAGACGATGACGAGGTCGTGATTCTGCCGGGCCTGGCGCACCAGCGCGGTGGCGGTGGCGGTGTTGTTGAGGTGGTTGCAGGAGGCGGAGGTGTGGAAGGCGACCATGCCGATGCGCAGCCCATTGCGCTGGACGGTGGCGATGGAGCCGGCGGGGCCGCTCCAGGGGATGCCGAGGGCGTCGAGGGTGGCCTCGGTCTCGCGGCGGCAGAGCTCGCCGAAGTCACCGGAGTGGTTGTTGGCGGTGGAGGCGAGGTCGACCCCGGCCTCGGCGAGGTACTTGCCGTAGCGGGTGGGGGAGCGGAAGGCGTAGCAGTTGCCACCGCGGCGGCACTTCTTGGTCTCGCCGTTGTCGCAGAGGGGGCCCTCGAGGTTGATGAAGGTGAGGTCCGCGTCGCGCAGGAGGGGGGAGACGGCGGCGAGGCTGGAGGCGCCGTCATCGGGGGGCAGGAGGCCCTCGGGGAAGTCGGTGCCGAGCATCACATCGCCGACGGCGCGGATGCGGACGCGGGCGTCCTTGGGAGGAGCGGCGCGGGGAGGAGCCTTCGAGTCAGCGGAAGCGAGCTTCTGCTGGAGGGAGGACTGGCCGCGGGCCTGGGTGAGGGCGTCCTCGAGGTCGGGGTAGTTGGGGTCGAGCTTCTGGACGGAGGACCACTCGGTGAGGGCCTCGGACCAGCGGTTGAGGACGGAGTAGGCCCAGCCAAGCTCCCAGTGGCAGTCGATGCGGGAGGGGGCGGCCTGGGTGCAGGCGGAGAAGGCGGCGATGGCGGCGGGGGCGTCCTTGGCCTTGAGGGCCTCGACGCCGCGGGCATGGAGCGAATCCGCGGACGCGCCCTCTCCCTCTGGGAGAGGGCTGGGGTGAGGGTCTTCGGCCTTCACGGCGGGGGCAGCAGCCGGAGCCGGAGCAGCCGCCGCCGCGGGAGCCGGAGCGGGAGCCGCGGCAGCCGCCGGAGCGGAAGTGGGAGCGGAGCCAGCGGAGCCCTCATCGGAGAGCTGGGAGTGGGAGACGGACTCGGGCTCGGCGACGGAGGGGCCGCGAGCGGTCGCGCAGCCGCCGAGGGCGGAGAGCGCGAGCACGGAGAGCACAAGAGAGCGGGAGCGCATGAGGGGGCGCATCTTAAGGGCGGCGGGGCGGCTTCCAGAGAAATGCGTACGGGGACGTCGAGCGCTCGACGGCGGAGCAGCCGGGCGGGCTCGGGGAAGAGGCGGCAAGCGTCCTATACTGGGCGCGGTATGTCCCAATCCGCTCCCGCACTCGCTCCCCCGGCGGCCCCGGCCGCGCTCCGCTTCGACGGCCTGTGGCTGTTCTCCCCACGGGTGGACGTGAGCCTGCTGCTGATGCCGGCGCTGCTGACGCTCTTCTCGGCGTGGCTGGCGGACGTCACGGGCGAGGGCGTGGACGGGTACTCGCAGGCACTGGGCCGGTGGGCATCGCAGTACGTGCTCTTCAACGGCACGCACGTCATCCTGTCCTTCCTGCTGGTGGGCGTGCGGCGCGAGCTGCTGCACACGACACCCACGCAGGCGAGGCTGCTGGTGGGAGGCTCGGCGGGGGTGTTCGCGGTGTGCTTCGCGCTGCTGTGGTACGCGAACCAGTACGCGCCGAGGCTCGACTTGATGGTGGCGGCGGGGGTGCACGTGCTGGCGGCGCACCACACGCTGTCGCAGGTGAAGGGCCTGTGGGCGCTGCACGGGTTGAAGGCGCGAGGGGCGGGAGTGGCCTCGGTGTCGGAGGCCGAGCGCCGGCTGCAGCGGGTGTTCGTGCCGTTGGCGCTGGTGCTGATGATGGTGCGCACGCTGGCGGTGCCGATGACGGGCAAGGCGGGGGACTTCCCGCTGGTGAACGTGGGGCAGACGGAGAGCGGGGCGCTGCCGTACGGGACGACGTGGGTGCTGCTGGCGGTGTGGGGGGTATTCGTGGGGCTGCTGGTGGCGGCGCTGCGAGGGGAGGCGGGGCCGAGCGGTCCGAGGCGGCTGTACGTATTGGGGCACGCGGCGGTGGTGGCGGTGTACCTGGTGTGGCCGGCGTGGGGGGTCATCCTGAGCGCGGGCATCCACGGGCTGGAGTACTTCTTCCTGACGGGGCGGATGCTGGAGCCGACGGAGCGGGAGAAGGAGGCGAGGCTGCGAGGGGGCGCGGTCTGGGTGGCGATGGTGGGGGTGATGCTGCCGCTGATCGTGGTGGGGGTGGCGCAGAGTCCCTTCGTGCTGTTGGTGGACGGGAGCACGGGAGGGTCGGCGACGAAGTTCCTGCTGAGGCAGGAGCCGCTGTGGACGATGGGGGTGACGGTGACGAACGCGATCGTGCTGGCGCACTACTTCGCGGACGCGTTCCTCTACCGGTTCAGGATTCAAAAGGTGCGCGAGGTGACGCTGGGAAGACTGGGCCTCGCGTAGCTCCCCTCTCCCCCTGGGAGAGGGTTAGGGTGAGGGTCTTCCCCCACGAGAGGAGGCCCCATGCGAATCGCCGCAATGCTCAGCCTGTCCACCCTGCTGTCCGCCTGCGCGCTTCCCGGTGAGCGCTTCTGCACCCTGGAGGCACGCGCCTCGGTGCAGGTGAACGTGGTGGACCCGAGAGGCAACGCGGTGCGGGACGCCCGCGTCACCTTCACGCGGGATGGAAGCGCCGAGCAGCAGGCGCTGTGCAATGGCAGCGAGCAGGCGCAGGGCAACTGCGACACATGGGTGACGGGGTACGAGCAACCGGGCGAGTACGTCATCACGGCCACGAGCGCGGACGGCCAGCGCACCGCGAGACAATCGGTCTCGGTGGGCGAGGACGAGTGCCACGTGCAATCCCAGACAGTGACGCTCACGCTTCCGGATTAGGGCTCCAGGACACACTCCCCCGTGACGGAGAGCCTGACACATCGCGAGCGGTCGCGTGTCCCTCGTCGTGGGTCGGGGCGTGACGGACCACCGGCGTGCTAGACAGGCGCGCATGGCCCGCACGACTCGCAAGCCCACGAAGCGTCCCGCCGTGAAGAAGAGCGCCACGAAGAAGACCGCGGCGAAGAAGACGGTAACGAAGACGCCCTCCCCTCCGGCGGCGCGGCCGGCACCGAGCACCAAGCCCCTGGGGCAGAAGATGCTCCTGAAGCCGGGCATGGAGGCGGTGGTGCTGGGGGCTCCTGGGGATGCGGTGGCGCTGCTGGGCGAGCTGCCCGAGGGAGCCCGGGTGAGGACGAAGCTGGGCAAGGGCGCGCCCTTCATCCTCGCCTTCGTGCGCAACCGGGCCGAGCTCGGCCAGCGCATGGCGGAGCTGGGCCCGGTGCTCACGCCCACCACGCTCTTCTGGATGGCCTACCCGAAGCAGTCCTCGAAGGTGGAGACGGACCTCAACCGGGACAAGGGCTGGGAGTCCGTCGAGCGGCTCGGCTGGCAAGGGATTGCGCAGGTGGCCGTGGACGCCACGTGGGCGGCGACACGCTTCCGTCCCGCGTGAAACCAACCCCTCTCCCCCCGGGAGAGGGAGATGAATACCTTGGGCTCCCCTCTACCCGACCCCACACCGGGAGCCCCTCATGCTGAAAACCACGCTGCTGCTGAGTGCCCTGCTGTCCTCCCCACCCGCTGGCGCCTCGGAAGACACCACCCCGCTGGAGGACAACCGCCGCATCACCGAGGGCTACATCCAGCTCGCCAATGCCTTCCAGGCGCTGCTCGACCCGGACTTCCAGCCCGGGGGCACGAGCGGCCTGCGCCCCAACTGGTTCGCCTTCGCGCCCCACGCCTCGCAGGCCGCGGGCAAGGGCATGCTCAACGCGGCGCTCGCGAGGCGCATCCTCGACGCGGCGCGGGGAAGACCCTCGCTGTCCGTGCTGGAGGCGCTCGAGCGGGTGGGCCTCACGGGCACACTGCGCCTGTCGGTGGAGCAGCTCGCGCTGGAACTGGTGGTGCGGGGGCTGCCCACGGACGTGGCCTCGGCGCTCGGCGCGCTCACCACGGGGATGAACGGCGAGGCCCTGGCGGATCCGCGCACGCTCGCCACCACCGCGTCGCGCTTCGCCGCGCTGTACGCGGGCGCACCGGGGCTGATGCCGCTCGACAAGGCGGAGGCGGTGGTGCTCACGCTGGAGCGCACGCTGCACGGAGGCAACGTGGCCATCTTCGCGGACATCGGCGGAGCGGCGAACGCGTACCTCGCGTGGCGCCAGTCGGCCGGCGAGGTGAAGCCCGAGCGCGTGCTGTCGGAGTTCGCGCTGGCCGGCGAGAGCCCCGAGGAGGCGCGGCTCGCCTACGACTCCGCGCGGGCCCACGCGCACGACACCCCGAGGCCCCATGCCTTCGACGCGCTCTTCCCGGGAATGGAGGGTCGGAGCCTGGTGGTGGCGGCGTTCGCGCTGTACGAGCAGGCGCGGCTCACGGAGGAGCGCACGGAGCGCGAGGCCCTCATCGCGGTGGCCAACAACTACCTGGCCTGGAGGGAGCAGCACGACGCGGTGCAGGGAGCCTTCACGCCGGCGCAAACATATACGGACGAGGTGTCACGCCCGGAGGTGATGAGGACGATGACGCCGATGCTGGGGGTGCACTTCGGCACGTTGAAGTGGACGCTGGCGGATTACGCGTATGCCCATGCGGACCGGGACGGCAATCCCCTCACTTCGCAGCCAACGGAGTACGGCTGGGCGACGTTCTGGGACCGATGGCCGCCGATCCTCGACTCCTTCGAAAAGGGTTACGCGGAGCCCACGGCGCTGTGGGTGATGCCGGAGCCGCTGGAGGACCCGATCCAGACGGAAATGCATGGAGTGATTGGAATCGGCCTGGAGGGTTGAGGGGCATGAAAGCGTTCGTCTACCCTGGGAGCCATTCAGCGCGTTCGCTTCAGCGGATGCTCTCTCCAACACGCGCTCCCTGCTGACGGAGGCGGGCCACCAGCCGCGGGTGATGGAGCGGACGAGGAGTTCCACGTCGACCCGGACGCGCTGGGAGGAACCGATGACGGTGCGGAAGAACGCGGTGGAGCGACGGCTGGATCTGCTCCACGACCAGTGGATGGAATTCGCCCAGCTCCCCGAGGCGCGCCTGCTGCGCTGGGTGGTGGATCCGGACGAGGTGCGGATGGTGGAGGCCTTCCTGGAGAAGGAGGGCGATGAGCGGATGGGGGAGTGCCCGGACCTCTTCCTGCGCCTGGAGGAGCCCTTCGACGAGCCGGCGCGGTACGGCTACGCACTGCGTGAGGCACTGGTGCGGATGGAGGAGGAGAGCCGCGCCGGGCTGGAGGAGGTGGGGTGGCCGGACTGGAGCTGCCCACCGGTGAAGGAGGGGGGAACGGACGTGGACGCCTTCCTGGCGGCGTGCGACTCGCTGCGCAGCCACTACGAGAGCCTGTGCGAGCACCTGGTGGTGGTGCTGCTGCCGACGCAGGGGACGGATGCGAGCGCCTGGCTGAAGTGGCTGGGCAGCGCGGTGGAGAAGGCGCGGTCCGCCCACGTGCGCATGGTGGTGCTGGATGACGCGAGGACCCTGGTGTTGGAGCCACTGGCGGAGACACGGCCCGACCGGGTGGTGACGATACCAGCGAAGCTGGAGATGGGACGGGCGCTGGAGGAGCTGTCGCAGGAGGCCGGCAACCTGGACAGCCCCGGAGGACAGTTCCGGGAGCTCTTCGTGCGCCTGGGCAACGCGGCGGCGAAGAGGGACGTGGAGAGGGCGCGGACATTGGGGGCCCAGGCGGTGGCCGTGGCGGCCGGGCAGGGGCTGTACGAATTGGTGGTGGCGGCACACTTCGCGGTGGGAGGAGCGCTGCTGGGAGCGGGGCGGCCCCAGGAAGCGCTCGAGCAGTACCAGCAGGCGGAGGCGGCGGCCGGGGAGTCCGCGGCGAAAGGACAGCCCCAGGGAGCGCAGCTGCGGCTGAGCTCGCGCATGGCGCAGGGCGCCGCGCGGGTGACGGCCCAGGAGTACGCCCAGGCGGCGGCGCTGTACGAGGAGACGGCGCCCCTGGCGCGCGAGCTGAAGGACGCGCGCATGGAGCTGGAGTGCTGGCGGATGGCGAGCT
>NZ_DBNGVP010000064.1:0-76781 GCF_057119385.1 Archangium sp.
GCCCCTTTGCCAACCTGACTTCCGCTCACCTGACAGATAGGGGCAACGAGCCAGATCGTGCCCCCTGGGTCTGCGCACGGCCCCTTCGCGGCTTCTCGCCAGGCCCTGGTGAATAATCCGGGCTAGGAGCGCGAGGGCCGCACGGCGGCTCCCAGGGACACCGGCTCGGCGGCCTTCGCCTCCTCCAGGTCCCGGCTCGCCTCCTCCAGCTCGCCATTCAGGCGGCGCATCAGGCTCAGCAGCCAGGCACTGGTCCCCGCCGCCACGGTGAGCATGATGGCCAGCGCCTGGCCGCGCTGCCACACGTGGGCCCGCTCCAGCACCGCCCGGCGCCTGGCGAACGTCTCGAGCTGCTGGGTGGCCAGGGAGTCGTTGAAACTCTGGGCGAACTCGCTCGCCTGCGCCTTGCTTCGCTCCAGCAGCCAGTCCGCCTCCGAGCGCAGCTGCTCCGCGCGGTACCAGCACCCCGCCGCGCAAGCCGCCGTCAGCAGGGAGACGCACACCGCCGTCGTCACGCTGAACAGTCGCATGGCCCCTCCGGTCCGCCGTTTCACGGGTCCACGACACCCGTCACTGCTCCGGCTTCCCGAAGACAGTAGCCGATGGTAGGGAGCCCATCCGCCATGGGCAAGCCCTACCGTCCGAAAGACCACTATTTCAAGAAAGCCAAGCAAGAAGGGTTGAGGGCCCGTTCCGCCTTCAAGGTGGATGAGATCCTCAAGCGCTACCCCTTCCTGAAGAAGGGCGCCACGGTGTTGGACCTGGGAGCCGCGCCGGGCGGCTTCCTGCAGATATTGGCGGACGCGGTGGGCCCCAACGGCCGGGTCATCGGGGTGGACATCGTCGCCATCCGTCCCTTCTCGCAGCAGTACGTGAAGACGGCGGTGCTGGACGTGCTGGCCGAGGACTTCGACGCGAAGCTGAGCGCGCTCTACGACGGGCCCTTCGACGCGGTCATCTCGGACATGGCGCCCAAGACGAGCGGCATCCGCACCACGGACGAGGCCCGGAGCCTGCGGCTGGCGCGCAAGGCGCTGGAGCTGGCGCTCACCCGGGGCCGTCCGGGCTCGGCCTTCGTGGCCAAGCTCTTCATGGGCGGCGAGTTCGAGGAGTTCCGCGACGAGGTGCGCGCCGGCTTCGAGGAGGTGAAGCTGGTGCGTCCCGAGGCCACCCGTGGCGCCAGCATGGAGGTGTACGTGGTGGGCCTGCGCCGGAAGGCGCCGCCCGCCCCGGCCCCCGTGGCGCCGTGACGGGGCTCGTCCTACACTGGCGCGCGGTGCACCCCTAGGAGCCAGGCCCATGTCCGACCAGAAGCCCACACGCGGAAATGCCTCGCGCAAGGCGCTCAACGCGCTCGGCGGCGACGACGAGTTCAGTGTCTTCTCCGTGGAGCCGGAGGCGCACAAGCCCCCGGTGGCGCTGGAGGAGGACACCCGGGGCCGGCCGAATGACACGGCCGTGTCGTTCTCGGTGGTGCGCTTCTTCCGGAAGATCTTCGGCGACTAGCGGGCGTCAGACGAGGAGCGTGGACTGGCTGGCCACGCGCTCGATACAGGCGGCCACGTCGTTCGCCGGTGAGTTCACCACGCGCGCCACCTCCCAGGCCTCGAGGGGCTCGTCCTCGTTGGGGACGAGCAGGGGCTGGAGCGCCGAGGCCTCCTGGGGCTCCGGACGCAACCACAGCGCCTGGGCCTCGGGCGAGAGGATGACGGGCATGCGGTCATGGATGGGGGCCATGAGGTGGTTGGGGCCGGTGGTGATGACGGTGCAGGTGCGGAGGAGCTCGCCGGTGTCGGGGGCGGTCCATTCTTCCCAGAGGCCGGCGAAGGCGATGGGGCGGCCGTCCTCGCGGCGGAAGAGGAAGGGCGTCTTGGGTTGGGTGCTCTGCTTCCACTCGAACCAGCCGTCCACGAGCACGAGGCAGCGGCGGCGCTTGAGGGCGGAGCGGAAGCTGGGCTTCTCGGCGACGGTCTCGCCGCGGGCGTTGATGAGCTTGTTGCCGATGGAGGCTTCCTTGGCCCAGGAGGGGATGAGGCCCCAGCGGTAGGCGTCGAGCATGCGCTCGCCGTCGTTGATGACGACGGGCATGAGCTGGGTGGGGGCGAGGTTGTAGCGGGGGCGCTCGAGGGCGGTGCGGATGCCGGTGAGGGAGAACTCACGGGCGATCGCCAGGGCGGGGGTCTGGATGGTGACGCGGCCACACATGGGCCGCAGTATGCCCCGGGAGGGCGGGGGCGGCGAGCCTCAGTCCAGGAAGCGGCGCTCCCACCGTTGGAGGGCGCCCTGGGAGAAGCGGTCCAGGTGGATCCAGGGCTCCAGAACGTGCGCCAGCTCACGGTAGGCCGGCAGGGTGTGGCCCTGCTCCATGTCTCCGGCCTCCGGCCATTCCCCCAGCGTCACCACGGCCCGCTCTTCGTCGAGTGCTTGCACGGTGGTTCCAGGAGAACGCAGGCGCGCGGACAGGCTTGCCGCGCCCCCCAGTTCCCCAAGTACGGGCGGGCCCAGGAAGTTGAGCCAGTGCACCCCGTCTACCCGCGTGCCGATCTCCAGTGAGGTGAAGTGCACTCCCGGAATGTCCAGGCCGGGGTAGCGGAAGGAGAGGTCCCGGATGGCGTCGAGGACGCCGAGAAAGCTCTCCGGGAAATTGAAGCAGAGCCCGGCATGACCGGAGTTGAAGGGCAACTCCTTCGCCAATTCCAGCGCCAACGCGCGTACCCGGTCCGGTCCATGCTCCTCCAGGTATTCCGTGGGGAGCATGAAGGACACCGTGCTTGCCGCGTCTGTTTCGCACACCTCGAGCAGATGGCTTTGATAGAGGAATTCATACCCCGTGGTGGCATTGGGCAGCTCTCGAAGCCAGATGGAGGTGGCGGGTTGTTCGAGCATCTCGCGTTGGATGTATGCCCAACCCTTGTCACCGAGCTCATCCCAATCGCCGCTATACGGGTCGGCGTACCAGCCGAGAGCTTGGGGTCCTACCGCACGGCGGTAGACCTGCAGGGCGCGCATGACGTCCCGCACGATCTCTTGATGGGAGCGCTTCATGTAGAAGGTGATGCTCACACTCTCCCGGATGAGCAGAGAGCTTTTCTTTTTGTAGCTTGCATCGATCCGGATGCGTGGGTAGTGAGTACCCATCATTTGATTCCCTTGGGAGTGGAGAAGGATACATCCTTTTTCTCCAGGCGAAGTGCATCCCGGTACATCTGTTCCTGGGTTTTCGGATGGTGGGGTTGTCCGGGAGCGTATCTTCCCCAAGAAGGATCGTTTTCAGGAGGGCAGGGAAACTTGAGATCGTAGAGGCGTTGGGCCTGATTTGGATTTCCCGGTGCATGAACGACGACATCGGGAACCAGCGCTCCCCACAGTTTGCTCTTCAGCCCGAGCTGCAGCCATTCCTCTACCTGCTTGGGATCGATCCACCGCCACTGTCCCGTATGGGGATCCTTTTGGTAGGTTGGCTCCACGCTGATGTGTTTCGCCAGGCGTTCCGTGACTGCTGCCCGTATACAATCGAGTGCCAGTTCGTGCTTCCTGGTGCCGAGCTCCATGGCTCGTGTTACCTCTCGATTTGCTTCACGGCGGACTACTTTCTTGCACTGCTCCCGGGTGGGCTCCTGTCCTTGAAGCTCATCATCTTCCTTGTTGACCTTCTCATCTGCTTGCCGGGCGCACCGGGTCAGAAGGCCCTCGATGATTTTGACATCCGCGTCTTCGAGCATCATCGACACGGTGGAGGCGGTGCGGGCCGCGCTCGCGGTGTGATTCAGCCATGGGATGATGGCTTCTTCTCCTGGCGGGGGCTTGTAGCAGGCGGGATTGCGCAGGCAGCCATTCGTCGCGGAGTCCATGGTCTGCGCATATTGGCTCGGTGTGGCGCGGCGAGCCGTGCCGATGGAGCCCAGCCCCTGGCCCAGTGCGCCCAGCGGGAAGCCTCCTGCCAGGAGCACGAGAACGAACAGCCCCGGCAGGCCTGGCCCGGGTGATGGTTGCCTCTGCTCTTGGCCCGGCGGGCCTGAAGGACGGGTGGACATGGTGGCGACAGCTTCCCGAAGAAGCTCGACAACATCCAGGGCGCCACCCACCCAGGCCACCCAGGTCCCCACTCACGAACCCACCCCGCTCCCCTCGGGAGAGGGACGGGGTGAGGGTATCGGGGTTCCCGGGTTGTGCCCCGGTCGTTGCGGGGGGCGGTGTCACTCGCCGCAGGTGGGCCGTTCGTCGGTGGGGTAGAGCGTGGCGATGCCGTAGGTGCCATTGCGTGTTCCGCACCAGATGCGCCACGGCTTGCCACCGAGGTCCGGTGCCGAGTACACGCCGCCCTCCTTCTTGGCTCCATCGCGAGCGCAGCAGCGGGCGAAGGCGCGGGTGCCGATGGCCACCATGGCCACCGGGTCCTCCGCCTGCGCGAAGCCGCCGAGCTTCTTCTCGGCGCAGGACCAGGGGGCCACGCCGCGGAAGCGGATGAGGTACTGCGAGCCCTGGAGCGCCTTGCCTCCGCGGGCCGGGCCGTCGAAGCACAGCTTCCCCTCGGACTCGAGCTGGGCGTAGCGCGGCAGGTAGTGCAGCCCGCCGATGTTCTTCTCCAGCCACTCATCGCCGCAGAAGACGTGGGTGAAGGCGTTGCGCGGCCCGGTGCTGACCCACAGGCCCGTGAGCCACTCGATGTTCGCCTGGCGCGAGCCCGTGCGGCCCGCGGCGGACAGGGCCCGCTGGATGCGCGGATCATCGAGGTGCGCGGACATGAAGCGCTGCACGTCGCCGCGGCTCACCGAGGCGTCCGGCCGCGCCGGGCACATGCCGAGCACCTCGCGGTCCACCGGCTTGAGCGCGGGGAGTTGGCGGAACAGGGGCGGGTTGTTGCAGCGGGTGGCGCAGCCCGTGGCCTGGGGGATGTTGGCCGGCATGGGCGCGGCTTCCGGGGCGCGGTCCTTCGAGGCCAGGAACTCACCGCTCATCCGCGGCTGCTCCGGCAGCTCCGCCGTGCCGTCGCACTTCACCCAGCCCTCGGCCGTGGCGCCCTTCAGCTTGCACCACGCGCGTTCGGGGCCTCCCTTCTTGAGGACGGGATAGGCCTTGCCCGGCTCGACGGTGAAGACGACCTGGGTGGATCCGGGTTCCGTCACCGCCTCCAGCCGGGTGCTGGAGACGAAGGCGCCCGAGGCGTGGGCTCGGAAGGGGAGGGTACAGAGGGCAATCAGCAGCAGGGTGAGGGTCCGCATGGGTCCGCGGAGGATACCCTCACCCCGGCCCTCTCCCAGAGGGCGAGGGGGCTCACGCCAGCTTGAGGCGCGCGGACTTGTGCTTGCCTACCTGCACCAGGTACTCGCCCGCGTCCAGCTCGTGCTTCGGGTCCGTGGCCTTCTCCCCGTTCACGCGCACGCCGCCCTGGCCCATCAGCTTGCGCGCCTCCGTGACGGACGCCACCAGCTTCGCCTCGGCCAGCGCCTTGGCCAGCGGCAGCTTCGGCGCACCACCCATCGCCACCTCCACCAGCGGCTGGTCCTCGGCGACGATCTTCTTCTGCGAGTAGCGCTCCTCCCAGGCCTGCATCGCCTTCTGCGCCGACTCCGCGTCGTGGAAGCGCGCCGCCATCTCCTGCGCGAAGCCCGACTTGGCCGCCTTCGGGTGCAGCTCCCCGCTCGTCACCTTCTGCTTCAGCTCGCCCAGCTCCTTGAGCGTCCGCGACGACAGCAGCTCGTAGTACCGCCACATCAGGTCGTCCGTGATGCTCATCAGCTTGCCGTAGATCTGATCCGGCGCCTCGCTGATGCCCACGTAGTTGTCCAGGCTCTTGGACATCTTCTCGCCGACGATCTTCCCGTCGACCATCTTCGCGTCCAGGCCCTCGAGGATGGGCCCGGTCATGATGACCTGGGGCTCCATGCCCTCTTCCTTCATGAGCTGCCGGCCCACCAGCAGGTTGAAGAGCTGATCCGTCGCGCCCAGCTCCACGTCCGCCTTCAGCGCCACGGAGTCGTAGCCCTGCAGCAGCGGGTAGAGGAACTCGTGGATGGCGATGGAGCGGTTCTCCCGGAATCGCTTCTTGAAGTCGTCGCGCTCCAGCATGCGCTGCACCGAGTAGCGCGCCGCCAGGCGGATCATCCCCTCGGTGCCCAGCTTGTCCAACCACTCGGAGTTGAAGCGCACCTGCGTCTTGGCCTGATCCAGCACCTTGAAGACCTGGTCCTGGTACGTCTTCGCGTTGACCTTCACCTCCTCGCGGGTGAGGGCGGGGCGCGTGGCGTTCTTGCCCGTGGGATCTCCAATGAGCGCGGTGAAGTCACCGATGAGGAACACCACCTGGTGGCCGAAGTCCTGGAAGCGCCGCATGCGCGTGAGCAGCAGCGAGTGGCCCAGGTGCAGGTCCGGCCGGCTCGGATCGAAGCCCGCCTTGATGATGAGCGGCTTGCCCGTCTCGTACGAGCGCTCGAGCTTCTTCTTGAGCTCCTCGGGCACCTGGATGTCCACGGTGCCGCGGGTCACTTCCTCGAACTGCTCCTGGGGGGTCGCCTTGCGCAGCGGATTTTCGGACATGACGCGGCGCAACCTACCCGAAAACGCGGGCAGGTGGACAAAGGACGTCACGCCCGCGCTCAGGTTCCCGGCAGGTGCTCGCGCACGCGCTCGATGCCGCGCGCCTTGCCCGTCTTGTCGTCCATGTCGATGATCACGCCCTGCAGGTAGACCAGGTTCTTGGCCAGCTCGTAGGGGACGTGGCGCAGGGTGATGAAGCGCTCGATGGAGGACTCCTTCTTCATCCCGATGACGGAGTCCAGCGGGCCACACATGCCCACGTCGGTGATGTAGGCCGTGCCGCCGGGGAGGATGCGCTCGTCGGCCGTCTGCACGTGGGTGTGGGTGCCCACCACGGCGGACACCTTGCCGTCCAGGTGGGCCCCCATGGCGTTCTTCTCGCTGGTGGCCTCGCAGTGCATGTCCACCAGGATGCAGGGCGTCTGCTTGCGCAGCTCCGCCACCAGGTCCGGCGCCACCGTGAACGGGTTGTCCAGGGGCTTCATGTTGACGCGGCCCTCGAGGTTGAGCACCCCGAGCTTGCGCCCATCCGGCGTCTGGATGACGGTGTGCCCCCGGCCCGGCGCCCCCTTGGGGTAGTTGGCCGGGCGCAGGAGCAGGTGCGGATTCTCCTCCACCCAGGGGAGGATCTGCTTCTTGGTCCAGAAATGGTTGCCGCTCGTCAGGAGGTTGACCTCACTGGCGAGCAGCGCTTCCGCGGACTCCGGAGAGATCCCGGCGCCGCCCTCGCTGTTCTCAGCGTTGGCGACGACCAGGTCCAGGGAGTGCCGCGCGATCAGCTTGGGGAGAAGGGTGCGCACAGCCGTCACGCCCGGCTTGCCCACCACATCGCCCATGAAGAGTACTTTCACGTGTCCAGGAAGTCCCAGTCGCGGTAGAGCCCGCGCAGTGTCTCCGACTCGGTGACGACGAGGTCCATGTCCACGTCGTCATTCGTTGTCGGCATGGTGTCGACGACCTGGTCGCCGAAGGCCAGGCCCACGCGGCGGCTGCGCGCGGAGGCCGCCTTCAGGGTGGCGTCGTAATAGCCGCCGCCCCGGCCCAGCCGCTTGCCGTCCCGTGTGAAGCCCAGCCCGGGCACCACGAACAGGTCGATCTGGTCCACCGGGATGAGCTCGGCGGAGTTGGTGGGCTCGCGTACTCCGAGCCTGCCCGGCTCCAGCTCCGCCTCGGACTTGATGGCCCGGAAGGACAGGATGCGTCCATGGACGTGGGACAGCGGGTAGCAGACGATCTTCTCGTCCTGCAGTGCCGCGATGAGGATGTCCCGTGTGGGCACTTCACCCCGAATGGGGGCGTAGAGCGCCACCGTCCTCGCCTTTTGGTAATAGGGCGTCGCCAGGAATCTGGCCTGCACCTTCAGCCCGCGCTCGTCGATGATGTCCGGCGTCATCGCCTTGCGCCGCGCCGTGAGCTCCTCGCGCAGCGACACCTTCCGAGCCGCTCCCTCTTGTGCCACCGTCTCGCTCGCCACCTGCCCCGCTCCCGCCAAGAGTGAAGAAAAAAGTCCCCCGCCGAATGGCCGTGTGCCTAGCGTCCATTGAACCCTAAAAAGCCAGGTGGGGTTCGAAGTCGTGGCTCCGTAGGCTTCCCTCATCCCGCGAGGGGAGGGCTTGCTCATGGAGCTCGAAACGGACCCCGTGATGGACGTATCGGTTCGAATTTCTGCTGGGCATCACGCGCCCCGCAGGGGACAGCCCTTCTACCAAACCTTTCCTGACTGCAAATGCTCGAAACTCCTGGGGAAACCCAGGAATGCCTGAAGGAATGATAAGAACGCGGGGCGGATGGGTCAAGCCATTGCCGCGCGTTTACAAGGCAGGCGGCCACCTCCTATGATGGAGGGGCTCCCACTTCACTCATGGCGTCCGTTTCCAGAACAATCGGCCTCGCGGCCCTCATCGCCGCAGCCCCCGGAGCCGCCGCCAGGGCACAAGCCGTGCCCCAGGGAAGCTACCAGGCGGACGTGCTGGGCCGGGTGGAGTGGGGCATCGAGCACGAGCGCCTGGTCGCCCATGCCGTCGACGGGGGCCCCTGCCGCTTCAAGCCCCAGAGCCCGGTGTTGGAGGGGCAACTGCTGGGGAACGTGTTGGTGGGGCAGCTCACCCTGTGCCTGGAGGGCGCGTCCTGTCCCGCCGTGGGCACCCTGCCCATCCTCGCCGTCTACAGCACCGAGGACAGGACCCTGACGGCCTATGTCCGGCCACAGGCGGGCTGCCAGGCGCCGGGGCTGGGCAAGAATGGACTGCTGGTGCTGCAGCCGGCGCAGGCGGTGCCCGTGCAGGCGCCGGGGCGGAGTGGTCCGCCCGCCATGGCGCGTCTGCGCACGGAGAAGCGCAACCCCGAGGCCGCCAAGGAGGCGCTGGAGCGGGGCAACCGGCTCCTGGGCGCGAAGGATTGGAGCGGCTCGGCGGCCGAGTTCGAGCGGAGCATCACCCATGATGACCGCAACTGGGTGGCCTTCTTCGGCCTGGGCACGGCCTGGTTGATGCGGGGCCAGGCCCACGACGCCATCGACGCCCTGAACCGGGCGCGGACGCTCAACCCGCGTGAGTCGAGCATCCATTACAACCTGGCCTGCGCCTACAGCCGGCTGGGGGACAAGAAGCAGGCGCTGGCCAGCCTGGGGCAGGCGGTGAAGCTCGGTTTCGCCATCCCCGAGGGCACCCAGGACGCGGAGCTGGATCGGCTCCTGGGCACGGACGCGGCCTTCTTCAACAGATACCTGGGGCTGATCCAGCAGGCAGTCGCGAACAACAAGGCCTCTGCCGGAAGGCGGCAACAGACGGGACCCTGAGCGCGTGAGCACCTCTCCCACGCCGCGGATCCCCCGGATCCTCGGCAACTACGAAATCCAGTCGCAGCTCGGCAAGGGAGGCATGGCCGAGGTCTTCCGCGCCCGCGTGCGCTCCGGCCCGCGCCAGGGCTGGACGGTGGCCCTCAAGCGGCTGTTGCCCGCCCTCACCAAGGATCCGGCCTCCGTCGCGCTCTTCGCCTCCGAGGCCCGTCTCACCAAGCAGCTGGACCATCCCAACATCGTCCAGGTGCTCGACGTGGGCGTGGCCGAGGGCCAGTACTTCATCGTCATGGACCTGGTGGACGGCCGGGACCTGGGACAGATTCTGCGCCGCTGCAAGCACCGCGGCATCCACCTGCCCCTGGACTTCTCCGTCTATCTGGCGCGCACGCTGCTCGAGGCCCTGGGCTACGCCCACTCCGCCACCGGCCCCCAGGGCGAGCCCCTGGGCATCGTCCACTGCGACATCTCGCCCTCCAACCTGTTCATCTCGCGGTTGGGGGACATCAAGCTCGGCGACTTCGGTGTGGCCCGGCTGCGCGTGGACGGCGTGCTCCAGGGCGGCGAGGTGCTCGGCAAGCCCTACTACCTGTCGCCCGAGGCGCTGCAGGGCGCGATCGCGCCCTCGGTGGACCTGTGGGCCGCCACCGTCGTGCTGTACGAGTTGCTGACGCTCCAGCGCCCCTTCACCGGCAGCACCCCGGAAGAGGTCTTCACGAAGATCGTCTACCGGGACTACCTGCCGCCGAGCCTCATCCGCCCGGAGATCCCCGAGGCGCTGGATGAGATCATCCATCGGGGCTTCGCGGTGAACCCCGAGGACCGGTTCGTCACGGCCGAGGC
Source organism: Archangium sp. (assembly GCF_057119385.1). NCBI lineage: Bacteria > Pseudomonadati > Myxococcota > Myxococcia > Myxococcales > Archangiaceae > Archangium > Archangium sp. Next base: position 10,178 of record NZ_DBNGVP010000064.1, read on the forward strand.
CTTCGCCGAGGCGCTGGCGCCGCACTACGACGAGCGCGTGGGCACGCCGCTGGCCATCGCCGCCGTGGTGCGAGGGCTGTTCGGAATCACCGACGCGAAGTAGCTCCCCGTGCATCCCCTCCCTCGCCCTCCGGGAGAGGGTCGGGGTGAGGGTATCGGGCGCCCCGGGTTGGATCCGTGTGTGCTCCCTCTCCCTCTGGGAGAGGGCTGGGGTGAGGGTCTCCGCTCCCCTGTCCGCCTGGTCCCTGGATGCCAGTCCTCTGTCCGATGCCGATCTTCCCCTGCACGAAGTCAGCGCCAGCGCGCGAGGGAGGATTCGAGATGGCGACCCAGAAGGAGCAGAAGCCGCAGGAGACCCGCGAGGCGGACACGGAGCGCAAGGTCGAGCGCAAGCCGGACAAGATCCAGGAGTCCCACGAGGGCTCTCCGGGTTACGGCCAGCCCCCCGAGGACGTTCGCGAGAAGCAGTTGCCCGACCAGAAGTGGTAGCCGGGGGCACGGTAGGGGAGGGGAAGACCCTCACCCCAGCCCTCTCCCAGAGGGAGAGGGAGCATGACACGGGCTCAACCTGGGACCCGTGGCACCCTCACCCCGTCCCTCTCCCGGAGGGCGAGGGGATATTGGGCTCGGTGGGGATTGGAGCGGTTACTCCAGGTTCAGCGCCCGGGCCCTCGGGACGTGCGTGGTCAGGGCCTCCACCACCCGGGCCACTTCCTCTTCCGTCGCCTTCGGGCCCAGTGAGAAGCGCAGCGCTCCGTGGGCCTGCGCCGGCGTGAGTCCCATCGCCAGCAGCACGTGCGAGGGCGTCAGCGTTCCCGAGGCGCACGCCGCTCCCGACGAGACGCAGATGCCCTCCAGGTCCAGCGCGATCAGCAGCGCTTCACCGTCCGCGCCGTGGAAGCACAGGTTGCTCGTGTTCGGCACCCGCGGTGCTCCCTCTCCGTTCACCGTCACGTCCGGGATGCGCGAGCGCACCTCCCGCTCGAACGTGTCCCGGAGCGTCCGCACCCGTTCCGCGTGCACCGGCTGTTCCTCGTGCGCCAGCTCCAGCGCCAGGGCGAGCGCCTCCGCGTAGGGCACGTTCTGCGTCCCTCCGCGCAGTCCCGCCTCCTGGTGGCCCGGCGTCAGCGCCTGCAGCTCCACGCCCTTGCGCACCACCAGCACTCCGGCTCCCGCGGGCCCTCCGAACTTGTGCGCCGAGAGCGCCAGCAGATCCGCGTCCACCTCGTGCAGGTGCGCCGGCAGCTTTCCCACCGCCTGCACCGCGTCCGTGTGGAACAGGATGCCCCGCTGACGGCACGCCCGCGACAGCTCCGCCGCCGGCTGCACCACGCCCGTCTCGTTGTTCGCCCACATCAACGAGCACAGCACCGTCTCCGGCGTCAGCGCCTCCAGCATCGCCTCCAGGGGCACCTGGCCGTCCCGTCCCGGACGCACCCGCACCACCTCCGCGCCCAGCGCCTCCAGCTGCTTCAACGCCGCCAGCACCGCCGGGTGCTCGATCGCCGAGCTCACCACGCGCCGCCGCCGCGTCTCCTTCCGCGCGAGCCACACGCCCTTCAACGCCAGCGCGTCCGCCTCCGAGCCCGAGCCGGTGAAGCACACCTCCTTCGGCTCACAGCCCAGCACGCGTGCCACCCGGGCCCGCGCCGCGTCCAACCGGCCCCGCGCCTCACGCCCGCTCCGGTGCACGCTGGAGGCGTTGCCCCAACCTCCCTCGGCGAAGGCCTTCGTCAGCAGCGCCGCCACCTCCGGCCTCACCGGCGCCGCCGCGTTGTGGTCCCAGTAGATCACGGCGAGGGCGCGGACAGCAGCCCCACCGGACGCTCATCCGCGACTCCAAAGGCCTCGAGGAACTTGCGCACCAGCTCGCGCTTCACCGCCTTGCGCTGCGTCGCCCTCCCCGACAGCGGAATCCTCGCGCCCGCCATGCTGCCGTGGCCTCCCGACGAGCCGCCGTAGTCCTCGCAGATCTCCCGGATCAACCGCCCCGCGTTCATCCGCCGATCCTTCACCCGCAGCGACAGGAAGAGCTGGTTGCGGTACGTCGCGTACGCCAGCGACCACTTCATCCCCTCGAGGAACATCAGCCGCTCGGCCACCTCGGCCACCATGTCCGGCGAGTAGACCTCCTCCAGGTCCGTCACGATCGCCGTGTCCCCGTACACCTTCGCCCGCTCGAAGGCCGTGTGGTACAGCTGGAAGTAGCGCGCCGGCAGCTCCGGGTGCTCGATCTGCCCCAGCAGGTGCTTCTGCATCCGCGGGAACAGCCACAGGTACGTGTCGATGTCCGTCTGGGTCGTCTCGCGTCCCAGGTCGCGCGTGTCCGCCTTCAGCCCATAGAAGAGCGCGGTGGCCACCTCGGTGGACGGCTCCATCCCCGCGGCGCGCAGGTACTCCACCAGCATCGTCGACGTCGAGCCGAAGTCTCCTCCCACGTCCGCGAAGGGCGACTCGAGGCTCTCGTTGCGCAGCGGGTGGTGGTCGATGACGATGTCCACCTCCCCGCGCAGGCGCGGCGGAATGGCGTGGTTGCCCGTGGGCGGCTGCGTGTCCACGAGCGCCAGCAGGTCATACTCGTCCAGGTCCAGCTGAGCGATGGGCACCACGGGCAGCCGGAGCACCTTCACGAAGGCGATGTTCTCCGCCCGGCCGATGATGCCGCCGTAGCCCACCCGGGCCTCCTCCACGCCCGCATGCTTCTCGAGCAGCTGGGCGAGGGCCACCGCCGCGGCGATGGAGTCGGGATCCGGATTGTCATGGGTGAGCACGAGGGCCTTCTTGTGACCCTTGGCCACCCGGAGCAGCCGCTCCAGCTTGGCGCGTGCCGGCAGGTTCGCGAGCCGTGGCGGCGCGGGCTCCGAGCCCTCTCCGCTTCCGGGCGTCCTGCGGCTGTTGGCTGTCGGTGTAGCAGGCATGGGTGCTGTGTTTACTTCCTCCGGCCCAGCGATTCGAGACGCTTGATGGCTTCTGCGTAACGCTCGGGGTACGGGGTCTCCAGGATTCCAATGGTGTTGACGAAGCGCGCGTCCTTCATCAGGCAGCGGAAGGGCGTGAGCCCGAGCGCTCCCTTGCCCACTTCTTCATGCCGATCCACCCGGCACCCCAACGGTTTCTTGCTGTCGACTCCTCCATCACCCCATGGTAACCGGCCTCCGTCGAGAGATCGTACCCCGCGGCGAACAGATGGCAGGTGTCCAGACAGATGCCCAGGCGCCCCGCGTCCTTCGTCTGGGACAGCACCTCCGCCAGGTGCTCGAAGCGCCAGCCCAGGCAGTGGCCCTGGCCCGCCGTCACCTCCAGGCAGATGCGTGACTGGAAGCGCGGCGTGCGCGCGTGCACCTCGTCCAGCGCCCGCGAAATCAGCGCCAGCCCACGCCGCTCGTCCGGGTGTCCGCCGGGGTGGAGGATGAGGAAGGGGATGCCGAGCCGCTCACACCGGGTGAGCTCCTCGACGACGCAGTCCAGCGACTTCTCGCGCTGCGCCGGCTCCTCGGTGCCGAGGTTCACCAGGTAGCTGCCGTGCGCCACCACCGGCAGCCCCGTGCGCCGCACCTCCTCGCGGAAGGCGCGGCACTCCTCCTCGGTGAGGGGCGGGGCCTTCCAGCCCCGGGCGTTCTTCGTGAAGACCTGCAGGCTGCGCGCGCCATGTTCCTCGGCCCGCGCGAGCGCCCGGCTCACGCCTCCCGCGATGGACTCGTGAGCCCCGACACGCACGGCCTAGTTGATGGCCTTGTACCGCCGGCTCATGTCCTTGAAGTACTTCACGCCGTTGTCCAGCGAGTTCTCGATGGCGTCCATCAGCAGCGCCCGGAACACGCCCTCGGCCCCGCGCAGCGACTCGTAGTACCGCTGCCGATCGATCGAGTGGATGATCGCCGGCATGTACCCGTTGCGCAGCAGCACCAGGTTGGTGAGCATCCGCCCCACCTTCCCGCTGTTCTCCGTGAACGGGAAGATCTGCATGAACTTGTGCTGCACCACCGCCGCCTGCTTGATGGGGTGGAACTCGCGGTACTCGGCGCTGCCCGTGTAGTCCACCAGCTTCTCCAGCGCCGGCTGGATCTTCGCCGGCTGGGCGATCTCGTGGAAGTACGTGCGGTGCAGGGGCATGTCCTTGCGGTAGCCGCTGCGCTCCCGCTCCTTGGCCAGCTCCTTCTCCGTGCGCTCGCGCCGCTCGATGTTGGCGCGCGCCTGCTGCGCCTCCGGCGTGTTGCCGCACAGCAGATCATGGATCCGCTTGATGGTGGTCAGCGTGATCTGCGTCTGCTTCTTGCCCGTGGTGGCCGCTTCCTCGCGCAGGAAGTCGCACGCCGCCTTGTGGTTGCGCACCTCCAGCACCACGGGGATCATCGCCGGATCCATGCTGGCCCGCTCCGGGAAGAGCGCGGACACCAGCTCCTGCTGGGTGTACACCGTCCCCTCGAGCGCCGCGTCGTGGTAGATCCACGACATCTCGAACTTCTCCAGGAAGTCGCGGCTCTTGTCCTTGAAAATGCCAAGGTAGTCGCGCAGCGTTTCGTTCTTCTCGTCGATCTCTTGGTAGCGTTCCTTCACGGACGTGACGCTCCTTCACACCGGCTGCCAGCGGGACCGGCGGGTCGGGACGGTAAACCCGGCCAGCGGGAACAACGGTTTCCTGATTGTAGAAATTCCAGCAGCTTAGGACAATTAAAACGCTACTTGTCTCATAGACTGACCAGGAAGACCTCGCACGCCTGGTCGAGCAGATCCTTGGAGAGCGCCGGGGGAATCTGCCGGTAGCGGGCCGCGTCCTTGATGAGCTGGACCAGGTCGCGCGGGTGGCAGGCGCGCAGCTGCATGTTGTTCGGCTTGTAGTAGTGCTCGAAGAGGTAGGTGACGGCCTGGTCCACGTAGGGGATGCCGGCGGCCTCGCACACCCGGGCGAAGATCTCCCGGTAGATCTCCTCGTCGGGGTTGTTGACCTCGATCTTGTACTTGATGCGCCGCAGGAAGGCCTCGTCCACCAGCTCCTTGGGGTCCAGGTTGGTGGAGAAGACGAGCAGCTGATCGAAGGGGATCTCGAACTTCTTGCCCGTGTGCAGGGTGAGGAAGTCCACCCGCTTCTCCAGGGGGACGATCCACCGGTTGAGGAGATCCGTGGGGTGGACCTTCTGGCGGCCGAAGTCGTCGATGAGGAGCATCCCGCCGTTGGCCTTCACCTGGAAGGGCGCCTCGTAGAAGCGCGCGGTGGGCGAGTAGATGAGATCCAACGTCTCGAGCGTCAGCTCGCCGCCCACGACGACGGCGGGGCGCCGGCACAGCTGCCAGCGGTGATCCATCTCGAAGGTCGCGCGCCGGCCCTGGGCATCGCGCTCGGACTCGAGCGTGATGGGGATGTGGTTGAGGGCGTCGAAGACCTTGATGATCTGGTTGTCGATCTCCAGGCAGTGGGGGATGAAGACCTCGCCGCCGAACATGCGGCTGATGGCCTCGGCGAGGCTCGTCTTGCCGTTGCCCGGGGGTCCGTAGAGGAAGAGCGAGCGGCCCGAGTTCACCGCCGGCCCCAGCTTGTCCATCAGGTCCGCGTTGACGGTGAGGTGGGCGAGGCCCTGCACCAGATCCTCACGGCTGATGACGGGGCTCTCCTCCGTCTGGGCGGTGATGAGGGCGTTGTACTGCTCGATGGGGATGGGGGCGGGGCCCACGTAGGTGCTGCGCTCGATGGCGCCGCGGGTGTACTCGCGGCCCTTCTCGGTGAGGATGAAGTCCACCGAGGCGCGGCCGAAGCCCTTGCCGCCCCGGAGATCCACCAGCTTCTCGGCGGTGAGGAAGTCCACCACGCGCTCGATGACGCCGGGCCAGGGCAGGCGCAGCTCCTGGGCGATGTCCATGCCCGTGGCGGTGCCCTGGTAGTACAGGTAGCGCAGCGCGATGTCCGAGAGCAGGCCGATCTTCAGGCCCGTCTCCTCCAACGACTTGGGCTCCGGCGGAGCGATGTCGAGGATGGACGGGTTCTCGAGATTGAACGGATTGGGGGGGGCGTTGTACTCGGGGCGCATCGGCCCGTACTTCTAGCCCATCCGCCCCCCTTCCGGCACGTCCAGAGTCCCCTGGCCGCTGGGGAGCCCGTCAGACGTAGGTGAGCCACTCGGCGTAACGCGGCTCCTGGCCCCGGACGGTGCGGAAGTAGGTCTCCTGCACATACTGGGTGATGAGCCCGGGCTTGCCGGAGCCCACGGTGCGGTTGTCCACCTCGCGCACGGGGGTGATCTCCGCGGCGGTGCCGGTGAAGAAGACCTCGTTGGCGATGTAGAGGGCGTCGCGGGTGACGGTGACCTCCTCCACCGTGCGGCCCGAGTCGCGGAGAATCTTGAGCACCGTGTCGCGGGTGATGCCGTCGAGGATGGGGGAGGAGAGGGGCGGGGTCTTGATGACGCCCTTCTTGTTGACGAGGAAGATGTTCTCCCCGGAGGCCTCGGCGACGAAGCCGCTGATGTCCAGGAGGATGGCCTCGTCATAGCCGGCGAGCACGGCCTCGCGCTTGGCGAGGATGGAGTTGACGTACTGGCCGGAGATCTTCCCGCGCACCATGTTCACGTTGACGTGCATGCGGGTGTAGGAGCTCACCTTGGCGCGGATGCCGTCGCGGATGCCCTTGTCGCCGAGGTAGGCGCCCCAGTCCCAGGCGGTGACGGCCACGCGGGTGGGGTTGATGGCGCCCAGGCCCATGGCGCCGTCGCCCATGAAGGCGATGGGACGCAGGTAGGCCCCGTTGGCGAACTGGTCCTTCTGCTTGCGCAGCAGCTCCAGGCACGCCTCCATGAGCTGCTCCACCGTGTAGGGCAGCTTCATCATGCAGATGTGGGCCGAGTCGAACAGCCGCTCGATGTGCTCGCGCAGGCGGAACACCGCGAGCCGGCCATCGTGGGTGCGATAGGCCCGGATGCCCTCGAAGACCCCCAGCCCGTAGTGCAGGGCGTGGGTCATCACGGGCACCTGGCCCTCGTCCCATTTGACCAGCCTGCCATCGAGCCAGATCTGGTCGGAGCGCACGACGTTGCCGGAGGTCGAGCTCATGAAAGGGTCCTCTTCAAGTGGGGAAGGAGTGAGGACCCCATTCTTCCAGGAGTTCGTTTGAATTCAAAGCAACTCGTCACCCCAGGTGGGGAAGAGGCGACAACATGCGGGAGAGGAAGGGCATGTCCGCGCCGAGCTGCTTGCGGCCGTAGTGCATGGCCTTGGTCGCCAACTGGACGGAAGGCACCAGCTCGAGGGGGGAGAGGGTGGTGCCGAAGCGTTTGACGAGGTGGGCGTAGGGGAGGTTGGGCGCCACCGTCATGGCCGCGAGCCGTTGCAGGGGCAGCCAGAAGGGGGTGGTGAGCTTGGGGGCGAAGCCGTCGAGCGCGAGGAAGAAGGCGTTGCGCGTGCCGATGTTGCCGTGGTGCACCGCCTTCCAGGCCGCCTTCACGGGGAGGTTGTCCACCAGCCCGCCGTCCAGCAGCCGGAAGATGCCCTTGTCCTCCATCATCCCGTCCAGCAGGCCGCGCATGTGCACGTCATCGCGCAGCATGTCGTAGTGGATGACGCCGGGCAGCGAGGAGGAGAAGCCCGCCGCGTCGATGGCGTCGAAGCCCGCCGTCGTCTCGTCCGCGCCGAGGTGGAGCTTCACCATGATCTCCGGCCGGGTGAAGAACTCGGCCAGGGTGCCCATCACCGCCTGGATGCGGCGCGCCACGCCCGTGGGGCTGAGCAGGCTCACCGGGCTCGTACCCAGCAGGCGCTCGTAGTACTCGAGGGGCCGGGGCAGCATGCCGCGCCGGATGCCGCCCACCGCGACGATCATGGGCACGGGCAGGTCCTTCAGCCGGATGCCCGACTCGGGCATCCCCGGCCCCGTGTTGAAGTAGCGGCCCAGGCCCGAGCGCAGGAACAGCCGCAGCGCCGCCGGCAGCCCGTAGCGGTTCTCCGTGGAGATGAAGCGGAAGAGCTTCCGCCAGGAGAGGCTGCGGATGATGCTCACCAGCTCGCCCTGGTCGAAGCGCGCCATGCGCGAGCGCATCAGCATCAGGATGGCGCCCATGGAGGTGCCCGCGAGCAGTGACGGCTTGAGGCCGTGCTCGTCCAGCAGGCTCATGACGCCCAGGTACACGTAGGCCACGCCGCCGCCGCCGCCGGCCACCACCACCAGCGACTTGTGCCGCAGCTCGCGGTGGAGCACGTCCTCGGGGACACGCCCGTGCAGGTGGTGGACGAGCTCGTCGCGCAGCTTGAGCACCGGAGCGCGCAGGTCGCGCACGTGGGGCACCAGTTGGTCCCGGGTGATGCGGCGCCCGCCGAGCAGCACCGGGCCGAGCCTCCGCGTCACGTCCTCGCGCAGGGGCGCGGTCCACGTTTCCACGGAGTGGTCATGGCCCTCGTGGCGCAGCTTGTAGAGGCGCGCCAGGGACAGGGCGGTACGCAGCACGGCCTCCTCGCGCGAGTCCAACAGCGAGGGCGAGTCCACCGCCGCGCGGACCAGGGCCACTTCCATCTCTTCGAGGGGCCGGAGGATTTGAAAGCGTTGCTTCAGCAGCACGGGCAGTGACTCAGACGGAGCGCGGGGCGCGAAGGACGCGAGCATACACGTCCCGCACGCGGGCGGCGCTGGCTCTGTATTGGGCGAGGAACGTTTCTCCCGGCTCGGTGCCGAGGACGCCCAGCCGGCGCGCGAGCTGCGCCAGGGGCCGGCCACCGGTGGGCATGTGGGCCAGGGAGCTGGCGTGCACGAGCCGCAGCCGGTTCTCCACCCGGCGCAGGAAGAGGTAGCCCTGGCGCAGCGCCTCGGCGTCCTCGGGGGGCAGGAGGCCCTCGGCCTGGAGTCCCTCCAGCGCCGCCAGCGTGTTGGTGCTTCGCACCCTCGGGTGCTCCCGGCCGTGCACCAGTTGCAGGTACTGGACGGTGAACTCCACGTCCACCAGCCCGCCCTGGCCCAGCTTCGGGTTGAGCTGTTGGGCGTTCTCGTGGGCCAGCTCGCGCTCCATGCGCGTGCGCAGCCGGTCGATCTCCGCCGCCGCGTCCGGGGGCAGGGGACGCTCGTAGACGAGCGGGGCGAGCACCTCGTCCTGCAAGGGGCGGAAGCGCGCCGCGTCTCCCGCGGCCGGCCGGGCCTTGATGAGCGCCTGGCGCTCCCAGAGCTGGGCCCGCTTCTGGTGGTGCTCGCGCAGGGCGTCCTGGCTCACCACCAGCGCGCCCTGGTTCCCCGAGGGCCTCAGCCGTGCGTCGATCTTGTAGAGGTGCCCCTCGCGCAGCTGCACCTGGAGCAGCGTCAGGAGCCGCTGCACGGCCTTGGCGAAGTACTCGTGGTGGGTGATGGCGCCGCGGCTGCCTCCGCTCGTGTCCGCCTGGCCGTTGCCGCTGTAGACGAAGATGAGGTCCAGGTCCGAGTGGTAGCCCAGCTCGTACCCGCCCAGCTTGCCCATGGCGATGACCACCAGCCCCTCGCGCTTCCCGCTCGCGTCGAGCGGCATGCCGTAGCGCTCGCGCTGTTCCTCCAGCGCCAGGAAGAGGCACTCGTCGAGGATGGCGTCCGCCACCGCCGTGAGCTGCCGCGCCACCTCCGGCACCGTGAGGTCTCCCCCGATGTCGTTGAGGCCGATGCGCAGCAGTTCCTCGTTCTTGAAGCGCGGCATCGCTCCGTGCTTCGCCTCCGCGTCCGGGTGCCGCGCCAGCCGCGCGCCCAGCTCCTGGCGGATGCGCTCGGTGGACTTGTGCGCCTCGTCCAGCTGCGCCTGCACCAGGGCATCCAGCAGCTCCGGGTGCCGCAGGAAGATGCGCGAGAGGTAGTCGCTCTGCCCGAAGAGGTTGAAGAGGCGGCGGCTCGCCCGAGGCATGCCCGTGAGCAGCCGCAGGTAGCCCTCGGGCTGGTGCAGCCGAGCGAGGAAGTCCGAGAAGTGCAGCAGCGCCTGGTCCGGGTCCGGCGTCTGCGCCAGCTCCGACAGCAGCCGCACCGCCTTCACCCCCGAGCCCCCATCCGTGAAGGGTGAGTGGGGCACCCGCGTCAGCCGCTCCAGCTCGGCCAGCGCCCGCTCGGGGTCCTCGAAGCCCCGTTGCGCCAGCGCCGCCTGGCGTTGCTCCGGCGGCAGGTCCGCGTCCAGCGCGAGCGTTAGGAGGGGCTCGTCGGGGAGTTCGTCTCGCGCCGTCTGTCCCAGCAGTGTGTTGAAGGCCTCCAGCACGAAGCGCCGGTGCCGCTCCAGCTCGGCCCGGAAGGTCTCCCAGTCCGCGTGGCCCAGCGACGTGGCCAGCCGGCGCCGCTCCCGCTCGCCCGTGGGCAACGCCTGCGTCTGCCGCTCCTCCAGCATCTGCAGCCGGTTCTCCACCCGCCGCAGGAAGACGTACGCCTCCTCCAGTGCATCCGCGTCCGGCCCCGAGACGAAGCCCGCTCGCTCCAGCTTGCGCAGCGCCCTCATCGTCCTCGGCTCGCGCAGGTTCGGATCCTTGCCTCCCTGCAACAGTTGCAGCGCGTTGACGAAGAACTCCACCTCGCGGATTCCCCCAGGGCCCAGCTTCACGTCATCCGCGCTCGCCTTGCCGCGCATGTCGATCTGCGCCTTCAGATCTCTCAGCCCGTCCACCGCCGACAGGTCCAGGCTCCTCCGCCAGATGAACGGCCCCAGCTCGCCCAGCAGTTCCTCCGCGAGCGTCGCGTCTCCCGCTACCGCTCGCGCCTTCGTGAGTGCCGCGCGCTCCCACATGCGCCCGAACGTCTCGTAGTACGCCAGCGACGCCGGCAGCGAGATGACCATCGCCCCCGCTCGTCCCTGCGGGCGCAGGTTCAGATCCACCCGGTAGCAGAAGCCCTCCGCCGTCACCTTCGTCAGCGCCTGCGTCACCGCCTCGCCCAGCCGCGTGTAGTACTGCACCGTGGGCAGTGCGCCCGCTGTGCCCCCCGTCGTGTGCCCGTCCGCCCGGTACAGGTAGATGAGGTCCACGTCCGAGCTGAAGTTGAGATCCTCTCCTCCCAGCTTCCCCATCCCCAGGATGCAGAAGCCCGGTGTGTCCGGTGTACCGTACTTCGCCTGGAGGGCTCGCTCCGCCCACGACAGCGCCGCTCCGATGAGCGCCTCGGACAGGGACGTCTGCTCCCGGCCCAGTTCCGACATCGGCGCTCGCAGGGCCGCGTCGCGCACCATGAGGCGCAGCAGTTCGCGGTACTTGTAGCGGCGCAGGCGGCGGTACAGCCCCTCCGCGTCCGCCGGGGCGATGCGGCGCGTGGCCGACTGCGCCTCGCAGCGGTAGTGCTCCCGGGGTTTTTCTCGCGCCAGTGTTCGCGAGCCCGCCAGCCAACGCAGCAGCCCGGGTCTCGTGGTCAGCAGTCGCGGCGCGAAGGTGCTCGCGTGGAAGACCGCGGGCAGCCAGTCCAACAGGCGCGTGAGGGTGACTTCTGGGAGGCCTCGCAGGCCCTCGCGGATCCGGTCGAACGCCGCGATGATCTCGTCCGGCTCCGAGGTTCGCTTCGCGGCCTCGTGGATTCGTTCCGCTGCTTCGGGTCCGAGCTCCGCCGAGAGGACCGAGAGTTCCTTGGCTGCCCGCTTCGCGTTCTCGAAGCCCTCTTCCCTCAGTGGTTCCTCGGTCCAGGTCATCTCGACCCTCACCCCAACCCTCTCCCAGAGGGAGAGGGGGCATACACGGGTTCAACCTGGGATCCTGGCACCCTCACCCCGTCCCTCTCCCGGGGGGAGAGGGGTGTTTGTTGGGCGTTGGGTGTTTGGTGTGCGTGGGGGTCTGGCTCAGGCCTGGGCGATCTGCGCCAGGTTGCTCTTCGCCTTCTGGATGTCTCCCTCGTGCTTCAGCACCAGGTTCAACGTCGCCGCCACCATGTCCGCCGTCAGCGACTCCGCGTTCAGCAGCGCCAGGCTCTGCACCCAGTCCAGCGTCTCGCTGATCGACGGCGCCTTCTTCAGGTCCAGCTTCCGGATCGCCGCCACCGCCTCCACCACCTGCTCCGCCAGTGTCCTCGACACCTCTGGCAGCCGCTTGCGGATGATCCTCAGCTCCCGCTCCCGATCCGGGAAGTCGATGTGAAGGTGCAGGCACCGTCTCTTCAGCGCGTCCGACAGCTCCCGCGCGTTGTTCGACGTCAGCACCACCCGCGGCACGTGCTTCGCCTTGAACGTCCCCAGCTCCGGAATCGTCACCGCGTTGTCCGACAGCACCTCCAGCAGGAAGGCCTCGAACTCCGGATCCGCCTTGTCGATCTCATCCACCAGCAGCAGCGCCGGCGTGTCCGACAGCAGGGCCTTCAGCACCGGTCTCGGCAGCAGGAAGCGCTCGGAGAAGAACACCGCGTCGCTCGACGCCAGCCGGTCCGCCGCCTCGCTCAGCGTCCCCGTGCCCTGCACCATCTCCCCGATCTTGTCCTTCAGGAGCTGGGTGTAGAGCAGCTGCTTGGCGTACTCCCACTCGTAGAGCGCCTTCGCCTCGTCCAGGCCCTCGTAGCACTGCAGGCGGATGAACTCGCGCCCCAGCGCCTGTCCCAGCGCCCGGGCCAGCTCCGTCTTGCCCACTCCCGCCGGACCCTCCACCAGGATGGGCTTCTGCAGCCGATCCGCCAGGAAGCTCGCGGTCGCGATCTCCGCAGAGGCCAGATATCCCACCTGCTCGAGGCGCGTCTCCGCGTCCTCCACGCTGCTCAGGAGGTGTGCTTGGGTCGAAGGGGAGGGGGTGTTCACGCCCCTCAACTTAACCGAAGGGTTTTCAGGCCACTGCGGCAAAAATGCCAGACCTCCGGCCTTCTCCACGCCCCCGTGCCGGTTGCTCGCTGTGCAAGTGGCCGGAACGACTTGGGAAATGAATTCCCCACAATGGGCACGCGACGTGCAATAGAGCCGCGCATTCGTAGCGGGGAGGCGGCGGTCATGTCCTGGTTGTTGCGCATGGTGCTCGTGGTGGCGGTGGCCCTGATTCCGGGAGCCTTCGTGCTGCTGCTGGCCTACGTCGCCACCCGGACCATGCGGGCTCGCTGGCAGCAGGCCCGTCTGCAGGCCCCCCAGGGCACCCGCGTGTCCTTCCGCGAGGTGGTCGCCACCGTCGAGCTCAAGGAGCTCGTGCGCCAGGCGCGCGCCGCGCTCTGAGTCACCCGGCGTAGGCACTTCCGAGACACCTCCCGGCCGCGTTCGTCCCCAACTGGTCCGACAATCGGACCAGTTGCTCGAGCTCGGCCCCGGAAGGGTCCTCCTGCGATCGAACTTCGGCCGCGCGCGGCAGGGGAGCCACGCGCGGCCGGTGAACCACACTACTTGTCCAGCTCGTCCACGAGCGAGGTCCAGTCGGCCTCGTCCGAGGCGCCCGGGCCCGTGGGGATCTGCATGACCACGGTGCGGTCAGTAGGTCCCTGCTCGTCCTCCTCGACGGGGGGAGGCGCCGCGGCGGCGGGCTTCCTGGCCACGGTGTTCTTGGCGGCGGGACGAGCGGCCTTGACCGGAGCGGCGGGGACGATGGTGTTCATCTGCGTGGTGAGCACGCTGTCGTCCTCGTCCGCCACGGGCCTGGCCGCGGCGGTGGACTTCGCGGCCGGAGTGCCCGGCGACTTCGTCTTGAAGCGGGCCAGCTCCAGCTCGGCGACCTTGAGGGCCTTGCTCTTCTCCTGCACCGACTGCTGCAGGCGGGCGATCTCCTGGGCCTTCAGGGCGTCGCGGCGCTCCAACTCGGCCTTCTGCCGGTTGGCCAGCTCCTCGAGCTCCTTGGCCTGACGGGCCTCCAGCTCCTTGCGCTCCTTGGCGGCGGCGGCGAGCTTCGTGGCGGCGTCGGCGACCTTGGCGTCGGCGGCGGCCACCTTCGCGTTGAGGTCCTTCTCCACGCGGGCCTTGGCGCCGGCCGCGTTCTCCACGGCGAGCTCCAGCTCCTGGATCTTCTTCGCCCGGGCGGTGAGCTGCGTCTGGGCCTCCTTGACCTTGGCATCGGCCTCGGCGGCGCGGGTCTGCACCTCCTGGGTGAGCTGGGTGGCGCGGGCCTCGGCGCGGGACAGCTTCGCGGCCAGCTCGTCCGAGGCGCGCTTGGCCTCGGTGCGCTCCTGGGCCTGGGCCTGCTGGAGCGCCTGGAGCTGCGCCTGGGCCTCGGCGAGCTGGTGGGCCAGCCCGTCGCGATCCGACAGCAGCTTCGTCTGGTTGTTGCCCGCGACCTTGAGCTGCTCCTCACGCGCGGCGAGCTGCTTGCGCGTGTTCTCCAGCTCGGTGTTGAGGGCGGTGGCCTGCCGGGTGAGCTCGTCGGTGTTGCGCTTCGCCTGCTCCGCGTCCTGCTGGCGGCGGGCGTCGAGCTGCTTGAGCTGCTCGGTCTTGGCGGCCACCTCGCGGCTGAGGGCCTCGCGCTGACGCTCCTTCTCCTGCGTCACGCCGGTGAGCTTCTGGAGCGTGTCCGACAGCTCCTGGCCCTTGGCGGCGACGTCCTTCTCCAGGAAGTCGATGCGGCGCTGGGACTCGGCGGTGAGCGCGTTGAGGCGCTCCTCGACGCGGTGGCGCTCGTCCTCGGACTCGGCGAGCTGCGAGCCGAGCTGGGTGACCTCGGCGACGCGGCTGCCCAGCTCCTGCTTGGTGAGGAAGAGTTGCTCCTCCAGCTCCTGGTTCTGGTCTCGCGTCTGGGCGAGCGTGGCCTCCAGCTCCGCCTGGGTGGCGGCGGCCTGCTGCTGGCTCTGGGCGTGGGCGGCCTGCTCGCCCGCGAGCGCCTCGCGGGTGGCGGCGAGGGCGCCCTGCGTCTCGGCCAGCTCGTTGCGCACCTGGCCGAGCTGCTCGGACAGCTCCTCCTCCATGGCCTGCTTGAGGGCCTCGGTCTCCTGGAGGACGCCGCTGACGCGGGTGATCTCCGAGTTGGCGGCCTGCAGCTCCGTCTCGCGGTCCGTGCGCTCCTGCACGGTGCGGGCGAGCTCGTCGCGGGTCTGCTCCAGCTGGCCCTGCGTGTCGGTCAGCGTGGCCTGGGTGTCGGCGAGCGACTGGGCGGTGGCCTCCAGCTCGCCGCGCGTGGTGGCCAGCGTCTCCTCGGTGGCGGAGAGGCGGCCCTGGGTGTCAGCCAGCGTGGCCTGCGTGTCGGCGAGCGACTGCGCGGTGGCGTCCAGCTCACCGCGGGTGGAGGACAGGGCCTCCTCGGTGGCGGAGAGGCGGCCCTGCGTGTCGGCCAGGGTGGCCTGCGTCTCGGTGAGCGTCTGGGAGGTGGCCTCCAGCTCGCCCTGCGTGGTGGACAGGGTCTCTTCCGTCGCGGAGAGACGGCCCTGCGTATCGGACAGGGTGGCCTGCGTCTCGGCGAGCGTCTGGGCGGTGGCGTCCAGCTCGCCGCGGGTGCTGGCGAGGGTCTCCTCGGTGGCGGAGAGACGGCCCTGCGTGTCGGAGAGGGTGGCCTGCGTCTCGGCGAGCGTGTTCTGCGTCTCGGCGAGCGACTGGGCGGTGGCCTCCAGCTCGCCGCGCGTGGTGGCCAGCGTCTCCTCGGTCTGGGAGAGCGTGGCCTGCGTCTGCGCGAGCGTCTGCGAGGTGGCGTCCAGCTCGCCCTGCGTGGTGGAGAGCTGCGTGTCGCGGTCGGCGACGGTCTCCTGGAGCGCCTGGATCTGCCCGTTGAGCTCGGCCTCCAGGGCGTTCTTGGACGCCTCCAGCTCGTTGCGGGCCTGGGTGAGGGCCTCCAGCTCGGCGGTGAGCTCGGCCTCGCGGTCGGCCAGGTGGGCCTTGACGGCCTCGACCTCGCCCTCCAGCTCGCCGATGCGCTCCATCTGCTGCTGGATGTTGGCGTTGAGCTCCGCCTCGTGGTGCTCGTTGCGGGCGATGGTCTCCTGCAGCTCGCGCTCGAGCGTGGCGACCTTCGCGTCGCGCTCCTCCAGCCGCTGCGTGAGATCGCTCTCCAGCGCGTCCTTGTCCTGCTGGAGCTGGTCGCGCTCGCCCGTCATGCGCGACAGGTCCGACTCCAGGGCGGCGATCTGCTCGTTGAGCCGCGCCTCGAGCGCGTTGCGCTCCTCGGCGAGCCGCTGGATCTCCGCGTCCGCCCGGGCGCCGTGGTCCTCGGCCGCGAGGGCACGCGACTCCAGGGTGCGCACGGTGGTGTCGCGCTCCTGCTCCGTCTGGGCCAGCCGCTCCTGCAGCGCCTGGATCTCCCCGCTCAGCTCGGCCTGGCGCTGGTCGCGCTCGCTGACGGTGCGGGCCAGCTCGCCCTCCACGGAGTCGATGCGCTGCTGGCGGCGGGCCAGCTCGGCCTCGTGGGCCTGCACCGTCTCGGTGAGCTTCTGCTCCTTGACCTCGAACTCGAGGGTGACGATGCCCAGGTGCTTCTCGAGCTTGTCGTACTCCTCGCGGGCGGTCTCCAGCTCGCCGGCGCGGCGCGACAGCTCGTCATCGCGGCTGGACACCTCGCGGCGAAGGACGTTGATGTCCTTCTCCTTGGAGGCCACCACCTCGATGAGATCCTTCTCGGCGGAGAACTTCTGCAGGAGCAGGTCGTCGACGGTGGCGCCGTGCTCGCGCTCCTTCTGGAGCATGCCCTGCTGCGCCTCGTTGAAGCGCCGCAGCAGGTCATCCACCTGCATCTTCAGGCCCTGCAACTCCACGTCCTTCTCGTGGAGGCGGTCCTCCACGGAGAGCAGCTCGCGCTCGCGGACGTTCCAGATCTCCGAGATGCGGGCGATCTGCGCCTCGCGCACCTTGAGCTCGTCGCGCAGCAGCTGGACCTTGCCCTCGGGCGTGCCCATCAGGTCGCGCCGCGGGGGCGGACGCTTGAGCTGGCGGGACTCGGCGAGCAGCTCGGCCTTGCGGTCCGCGATGGACTGGAAGGAGCGCTCGAGGAAGCCGCGATCCTCCTCGGTGATGGCGCTGCGGCGCTCACGCTTGGGCAGCCGGGGCGGACCTCCCGCGGGGGAGGGTGCGCCCTTGAGCGGCGGCGGCATGGGCGGAGGACCGTCACCCGAGTGGCCCGCGGGGGCCTGCTCCTCCTCGGGAGGCACGATGCCCACGCTCATGGAGGCGAGCTCTCCCATCTCGAAGGGGATGATGAGGTAGCCGTCCGCGGCCCCCGGCGTCTGGCGGTGCTGGTTCAGCCCCTCCACGCCGGTGTCCGAGGACAGCAGCAGCACGCGGAGGTTCTGCCCCCACTTGCCCTTCTTGATCTGCCCGCACAGGGTGAAGCCGGACTGATCCGGCAGCTCGGCCCGGACCACGACGAGGTCCGGCCGGCGCTTCTCCATCTCACGCTGTGCGTCGGCGGCGGTTGCCGCCATGGCCGTTTGATAGCCCGCGCTCTTGAGCACGGTGGCCATGCTGAGGGCGAAGTCGTTCTGGCTTTCGACGATGAGGACGCGGCGCTCCATGCAGCCCTTTTACCCACGAAAAGTGCAATGAAAACCGGCACATCCTAGCCACGCGCGAAAGGGCTTGGAAAGTTTCCGTGTCGGGCTCGGTCGGTTGCCTCCCCTGGAGGACACGGCTCTCGGATTATGAGGGTTTGCCACGTGACACTCCCTGCGCCTTCGGCGCGGGAGGTGGGGCGGGGTCCTCGTCCCGGCCGGGCATGGTCGTGGGCGGGGTGTGCCGGGCGAACTGCGTCCCCTCGGGCGGGCAGTAGCCGTGCGCCAGCTGGGCGAACCACGGGTTCAACCGCGACTCGGGCGGCTCCCGGGGCGGCGTCTCCGGCGTCTCCGCCTCGTGGATCTCCGCGCTGCTGATCTCCTCCGGCTCCTCCAACGGCTGGGCGTCGGTAGGTGTCGGAGCGCTGTCTACCTCTTGAATCTCCTCGGCCTCGGCTTCGGGTACCTCCTCGGGCTCCTCGGTCCTGGCGGGGATGCGCGCCTGGACGGCGGGGGGGGGCGGGAGCTGCTGCGGGGCGAGCACCGGGGGAGCGGCGGGACGAGAGCCACTGGGGGGCTGGGCCCTGGGCGGCAGCGGAGGGATGGAGATGGAGGGGCGTGACTTCTCCGGCAGGCCGGGCGCCTGGCGCAGGACGGGAGGCTCCGCGGGGCGGGGCGCGGGACGCTCCTCGCGGCGGGGCGGCAGCGCGGGAGGCCGGGCCTGGGCGGGCTCGGGAGCCGCAGCGGGTGCCGGGGCTGGGGCCGGAGCCTGGGCCGGGCGGTTGTCGGTGGAGACCGTCCGGGTGACGAGGCTCGGGCGGGGCGGAATGGGCGGGGGAGACGCGGGCGGAGCGGGGGGTTCGCGCAAGGGCAGCCCCATGATGACGGGAGGTCCGCCGGGCCGAACGTCCTGCTCGGTCAGCGCGTTGTCCCGGTCCTTGAAGGAGGGCTCGCGCAGGGGCAGCCCCATGATGACGGGAGGACCATCGGGCCGAGCGGCCTCTGGCTCCGTCTTGATGAGGCGCGTGTCGAGGCCCTCTTCGTAGAGGATGTGGCCGGTGACGAGCGGCAGCTCCTCGCGCGCGAGGCCGCCCTCGCCCGGGTCCGTGTCCGGGATGGGCTCGCTCTCGGAGGCCCCCTCGCCGGGGGGCGGAGACGCGGCTTCCGGCCGGCTCGCGCTCACCGTCCCCGCGAGCGCGAGGACGCGGTTGGTGGGCGTGCCCGTCATCGTCGGGCTGATCTTCGACTCGTCGGCGGGCGCCATCGGCACCGGGGACTTGCCGAGCAGGCCGTCGTAGATGTCCAGCAGCTGACCGCGGATGAGGCCCGCGTCGAGCCACTGCTCGGCGTACGCCCGGGCCTGCTTGCCGAGCGAGACGCGCCGGGGCACGTCGCGCGCCAGCGCGATGAGGTGGTCCGCGAGCGCCTGGGCGTCACCGGGCGGATAGAAGACACCGGCCGAGGAGGGGATGAGCTCCCGGCTGACGGGGAGATCCGTGGCGAGCACCGGACGGCCCGCGGCGAGGTACTCGGAGACCTTGGCGAGGGCGCCGCCCTGCACGCGGTTGCGGTCCACGTCGTCCAGCGGCAGCACGCCCACGTCCGCGAGCGCGAGCACCTTGGCCACGTCGTCATGGGCCACGGGCGGCTGGAACTCGACGTGCTGCTTGAGGCCGAGCTCGGAGACGAGGTCCTCCAGGTGGGGCTGCCAGTCCGGGTGGCGTGCGCCCACGAGTGTGAGCCGCACATCCACTTCCCTCACGGCGAGTGCGAGCCCCCGCAGCAGTCCGGCCAGTCCCTGCCAGGCGACCTGGCTGCCCAGGTACATCAGCCGCATGGGGGCGCCGTCCGGCGAGCCGAGCGCCTCGGGCACGTAGGGCCCCAGGTCCACCGGGGCGCGCACCACCTGCACGGACTCCTGGCCCACGCCCAGCGAGTGGATGAAGGAGCGCGTGGTGGGCGAGCCGGTGATGACCCGGTCCGCGTTCATCAGGCAGAAGAGCTCCTGGCGGCGGACCTTGGAGAGGAACTTCCGGTCACCCTCCAGCTGCGGGTGCGTGTAGCGCAGCTCCTGCGAGGGGAAGCCCTGGGCCTCGTAGACGAGCCGGTAGCCGTAGTCGCCCTTGAGCTCGCACAGGGCGTAGCCGCCGAAGGGGTCGGTGAAGTGGACGAGCGCGTACTCCTCGCTCTCCAGCTGGCGGCGCACGGCGCGCTCGAAGGACTGGATGCGCGAGGCGAGATCTCCCGCGCCCACGGGCACGCGCAGCAGGCGGGCGCCCTGGTACTTCTCGATGTGCGAGTGGTCCGGCGTCTTGACCGAGAGCACCACCACGGAGAAGCGATCGGGCAATGCCTTCAAATACTCCGTCAGCCGCCGCGACGAGCCAGAAGGGCCGGGGAGGACATCGAAGCTGCACAGCAGGAGTCTGGGCAGGTCGCTCAAGGCGGACGGGAGAATACAAAGTCGGCTCCCGGCTTGTCACCGCCCCCGGCGATTCCCGAGGTATGACCACGAACAGAAGTGAAATCGCTCGTTGACCCCCGGCCCCTGGCGACCTAAGCCGAGAGGTGCCTATGGCCGACCTCAAGAGCGTCACGGTGGAGTATCTGCGGGAGCTCGCGCGCAAGCATCTCGGACGCGGGCATAGCAAGCTCAAGACCAAGAAGGACTTGTTGGCCGCGCTCGTGCAGCGGGTGCCCCGGCTGGCGAAGCTGGCGGGTCTCGAGGAGCAGGGGACGGGGACCGTCAACCAGAAGACGCGCCCGGTGGACGGGACGGCGGGCTCGAAGACGGCCGGGTCCCGCAAGGCCCCGGTGGCCGTCTCGGCGGCCTCGCGCACCGAGAAGCCCGAGGACGAGCATCCCAAGCAGCCCACCGCTCCGGAGCACCCCCTGCCCGGAGACGATGACGAGAAGACCCCGGTGCACCACCCGCCGCGCCCCGCGGAGGTGGTGAACTTCCCGCCCAAGCCCAGGCCGCCGGGCCGGCTCACGGCCGAGGTCGACGAGGAGGTCACCCTGGAGGCGCCTCCGGAGCCGTCCGCGCCTCCCGAGGCCGTTCCCGTGGCGCAGCATGCCGCGGAGCCGCTGGTGGAGGGCTTCTTCGTGGCCCGCATGGCGGGGGAACAGGAGGCCTGGCGCCACCACCTCACCGAGTCGCAGAAGCGTCGGCCCCGCGAGGCGCTCGGCTCGCCGGACTACGACGAGCAGCTCGGCGACCTGCCGATGGACTACGAGGACGACACGGCGCTGCTGCTGGCGAGAGATCCGCAGACGCTCTTCGTGCTCTGGGACTTCAGCGCCGAGGCCCGGCGGCGAGCCCTGGACGGGCTGCAGTCGCCGCGCGCCGTGCTGCGCGTCTATGACGACTCCGACGTGCTGGTGCGGGTGATCGACGTCGCGCTCGAGTCGCGCAGCTACTACATCCACGGGTTGCCGCCCGGTCATCCGTACCGCGTGGAGGCCCATTTCGTGGGCGGCAACGGCCGCTCGCGCCGCATCGGCCACTCCTCGAACCGGGTGTTCCTGCCGCCGGGAGGCCCGTCCGAGGACACCTCGGTGCGCTACCTGCGCATGCCGCCGGTCGCCGTCCGGGGCGCCAACATGGAGTCGGTGGCCGCCACCGCGCCCACCCGGACGCCGCCCTTCGAGGAGCGCGAGTACATCATCTGGCGCCGCGTGGCCCTGCCGGGCAGCGGTGGTTTCGAGGACATCCCCGAGGTGCGGCGCGAGCGCACCAGCCCCGGTGCTCCGGACGAGGGGGCTCCCGGCCAGGACTACCTGCACGCCCACCGTGCCGAGGGCTCCTCGGAGCAGCCGTGGATGGGCTCCTGGGGTCCCGCGGGCTCCTCGGAGCAGCAGCAGTGGATGCGGTCGCAGGGTCCGGGCGGCTCCTCCGAGCAGTCCGTGGCCTCGCGGACCCAGGCCGGGCCCGCCGAGTCGTGGTGGATGCGGTCGCAGGGCCCGGGCGGCTCCTCCGACGAGTGGATGCGTTCACAGGGGCCGGGTGGGTCCTCCGAGCAATGGGTCTGGGCGTGGATGCGCCCTTCCTCCTCGGGTCTGGGCCGCTAGGGAGATGACATGAGCATCGGCTCGCTCGCTCTCGTCCTGCACGCCCACCTGCCGTTCGTCCGCCACCCCGAATACGAGGACTTCCTCGAGGAGGACTGGCTCTACGAGGCCATCTCGGAGACGTACCTCCCGCTGCTGCTCGTCTTCGATCGGCTGGCGGACGAGGGCGTGCCCTTCCGGGTGACGATGACGCTCACGCCCACGCTCGTCACCATGCTGCGCGACGAGCTGCTCATGGGCCGTTACGCGCGCAAGCTGGATCAGCTCTGTGAGCTGGGCGCGCGCGAGGTGCACCGCACCCAGAACGATCCCGTCTTCAACCGGCTGGCCCACTTCTACCGGGACCACTTCGAGACGCTGCGCGGCGCCTTCCGCAAGCGCTACAAGCGCGACCTGGTGAGCGCCTTCCGCCGGCTGCAGGACGCGGGGCACGTGGAGATCATCACCTGCAACGCCACGCACGGTTTCCTGCCGCTGATGCAGCAGACGCCCGAGGCGGTGCGCGCGCAGATCACCGTGGCGGCCAACCACTACCGGCAGACCTTCGGCCGGGACGCGCCGGGCATCTGGCTGGCCGAGTGCGGTTACTTCCCCGGGGTGGAGAAGTATCTGGCGGCCGAGCGCATCCGGTACTTCTTCGTGGACACGCACGGCCTGACGGACGCCACGCCGCGGCCGCTGCATGGCCCCTTCGCGCCCATCTACACGGAAGCGGGCGTGGCCGCGTACGCGCGGGATCCCGAGAGCAGCCAGCAGGTGTGGAGCTCGCAGCACGGCTACCCGGGCGACCCCGTCTACCGCGAGTTCTACCGGGACATCGGCTGGGACCTGGACCTGGACTACATCCGGCCCTTCATCCAGCCCACGGGGGATCGCAAGAACACGGGCTTCAAGTACTACCGGATCACCGGCAAGACGCAGGACAAGCAGCCCTATGATCCGGACGCCGCGCGCGAGCGGGCCGCCACCCACGCGGGCAACTTCCTCTTCAACCGCGAGAAGCAGTTCGAGTGGCTCGCCGGGAAGATGGGAGGCCGCAAGCCGGTGGTGGTGGCCCCCTACGACGCCGAGCTCTACGGCCACTGGTGGTTCGAGGGCCCGTGGTTCCTCGAGGCGCTCATCCGCAAGGTGGCCCAGGAGCAGAAGACGTTCCAGCTGGTGGCGCCCTCGGACGATCTGGCCGAGCACCCGGAGAACCAGGTGGCCACGCCGCCCCTGTCTTCCTGGGGCGCGGGCGGCTACGCCAACATGTGGCTGGATGGCTCCAACGATTGGATCTACCGGCACCTCCACCATTGCTCGCGGCAGATGGTGGCCCTGGCGAAGGAATACCCCGACGCCCCGACGCTCGTGCGCCGGGCGCTCAATCAGGCCGCGCGCGAGCTCCTGTTGGCACAGGCCTCGGACTGGGCCTTCATCATGAAGACCGGGACCATGGTGGACTACGCCGTGCGCCGCACGAAGGAGCACATCCTCCGCTTCCAGCGCCTGCACGAGCAGATCCGCTACGGGAACATCGACGAGGGTTGGCTGGCCCACATCGAGGGCAAGAACAACCTCTTCCCGGAGATCGACTACCGGGTGTACCGCCCGGGGTGAGGAGGCCGGGGCGCTCGCCGGGCGGTTGAGGGTGTAGCGCCTACATGGCTGGCTCTCATTCTCGGGAAGAGAAGGGGGGCTTCAGTGTTTCCCAGTCGCGCGGGCAGGGCCCATCCTCCTTGCCTTGACGTCTTTCCGTCTTATTTCGGGAGAGACCATGATCAAGCGACTGAATGCATCGCGGCGTGCTCTCACGGGCGCCCTCATCGTAGCGCTGCCGGTGCTGACGCAGGCTCAGACGGCGGCTCCTTCCGTTCCTCCTCCAGCCCAGCCGGCCACCCGGGAAGCGCAGGCCCTGCCCTCGCTCGCCCCGCTGGTCGAGTCCGTGAAGGGGGCGGTCGTCAACGTGGACGTGCAGTCCAAGGCCTCCGGCTTCGGCCAGGGGGAGAATCCCTTCATGGACCGCTTCTTCGGAGGCGGAGAGGGAGGCCGGGGCCAGCGGCGCGAGCAGATCCGGCAGGGCTCGGGCTCGGGCTTCATCATCGATCCCAAGGGCCTGGTGTTGACCAACAACCACGTCGTCGAGGGCGCGGTGGCCATCCGCGTGCGCCTGGACGATGGGCGCAGCTTCGACGCGGAGGTCGTCGGGACGGATCCGCTCACGGACGTGGCGCTCATCCGGCTCAAGGGCAAGGTGGAGAACCTGCTCACGGTGAAGCTGGGAGACTCGGACGCGCTGCGCGTGGGTGACTGGGTGGTGGCCATCGGCAACCCGTTCGGCCTGGCCTCGAGCGTGAGCAGCGGCATCCTGTCGGCGCGAGCGCGCGACATCCACTCGGGCCCGTACGACGACTTCCTGCAGACGGACGCGGCCATCAACCCGGGCAACTCGGGTGGCCCGCTCTTCAACCTGAAGGGCGAGGTGGTGGGCATCAACACGGCCATCGTGGGTGGAGGCACGGGCATCGGCTTCGCGGTGCCGAGCAACCTGGTGAAGGCGCTCATGCCGCAGTTGGAGAAGGACGGCGCGGTGACGCGTGCGTGGCTGGGCATCGGCATCCAGGATCTGACGCAGGACCTGGCCAAGGCGATGCAGTTGCCGGTCAACGAGGGCGCCATCGTGTCGCAGGTGAACGAGGGCTCTCCGGCGGGCAAGGCGGGCATGAGGGCGGACGACGTCATCGTGGCCATCGACGGGCAGAAGGTGGGCTCGGGAGGCCAGCTGACGCGCACGGTGGCGCTGAAGAAGCCGGGCACGACCTCCACGCTGGACGTCTTCCGGGACGGGAAGAAGCAGGCGCTGAAGGTGCAGCTCGGGACGCGCCCGGACCGGGAGGGCGTGAGCGCGCGTCCGCGGCGTGGCGGCGACGAGACGGAGCAGTCGTCGAAGGCGCGGGTGGGCGTGTCGTTGAGCAACGTGGACCCGCGGATCGTCGAGCGGACGGGGTTGCGCTCGGAGCAGGGGGCGCTGGTGACGGACGTGCTGCCGGGCTCGCCGGCGGAGCGCGCGGATCTGGCGCCGGGGATGGTGGTGGTGGAGGTGGATCGCAAGCCGGTGCGGAGCGCGGAGGAGCTGGCGAAGATCATCCGCAAGGCGCCCGCGGGCAGCACGTTGCTGTTGCGCGTGGAGGTGCCGGGCAGCGGCCGTTTCCTGCGAGCCCTGCAGGTCCCGTAGCCCCCTCGAGAACCCACCCCAGCATCCACCCCTCTCCCCTCGGGAGAGGGACGGGGTGAGGGTATCGAGGATCCCAGGCTCAGGCCCGTGTCACCGCCGTGGTGACGCGGGCCTTTCTACTGCGGGCCCAGAACTCACGCCTTGGCGATGGTGGTGGGGGCGGAGGGATCGTTGGGGCGGGCCAGTCCGCGCTCGCGGCCGGGGTGCAGTTCCATGCCGGGCGCGTAGGAGGTGACGCTGTTGCGTCCGGCGCGCTTGCTGGCGTAGAGGGCGGCGTCGGCGCAATCCACCAGGGAGTCCTGGGTGGTGGAGTCGGTGGGCATGGTGGCCACGCCGATGGAGACGGTGATGTGGCCGCCGGGCTGGGTGGGGGCGGCGAGCTGGGGGGCCTCCATGATGGAGCGGCGCAGCTTCTCGGCCACGTCGAAGGCGTCGTTCTTGGAGACGTTGGAGAGGACGAGCATGAACTCCTCGCCGCCGTAGCGCGCGAGGGTGTCCACCTTGCGCAGGCGGGCGCGGAGCACATCGCAGACCTTGCGCAGCGTCTCGTCACCGGCGCGGTGGCCCGCGGCGTCGTTGAGCTTCTTGAAGTGGTCGATGTCCACCATGAGGATGGACACGGGCGTGCCGAAGCGCTGGGCACGAGCCACCTCCAGCTCCAGGCGCGCGAAGAGGTGACGGCGGTTGGGCACCCCGGTGAGGGGGTCCGTCATGGTGAGCTTCACCGCCTCGGCGTGGAGCATGGCGTTCTTCACCGCCGTGGCGGCCTGATCGGCCACCGCGGTGAGCAGCTCCAGCTCCTCGGGGGCGAAGCTGGCCACCTCGGGGCGCCGGAAGTTGAGCACGCCGAGCACCGAGTCCATGTGCACCATGGGGATGCACAGCACCGCTCCCGTGTCGTGCCCAGGCATCAGCCCGTTCCGGGCGAAGGCGCTCGAGGGATCCGTGACGTCCGGCACGTACACCACGCGCTGCAGCTCCGCGGCGCGCCCGCTGGCCCCGTCGCCGGGTTGCACCGTCATGCCCTCCAGCTCCGGGTGCTCCGGGAAGGTGCTCTTGACCTCCAGCAGCCCCTCCGCGTTGACGAGCATGATGGAGAAGTCGGGGATGTGGAGCCGCTCGGGCACCAGCTGGGTGATGCGCGAGAGCAGCTCGGACAGCTCGATGGTGGAGTTGACCGAGCGCGCCACGTCGAAGAGCAGGGCCAGCTCGGCGATGCGCTCCTCCAGCTCCTCCTTGAGGGAGAGCTTCCACTTCGTCACCTGGAGATCGCGGTGGGTGTCGATCTCCTCGGCCTTCATGGAGGTGATGCGCGCCAGCATGGCGTTGAAGGCGGCGCCGAGCCGGGAGATCTCATCCGACGAGCCGCGCACCTCGGCGCGCACCAGGAAGTCGCCCTCCTCGGCGCGCCGCATGGCGGCCGTCAGCCGGCGCAGGGGACGGGTGAGGAAGAAGTGCAGGGAGGTGCCGGTGGCGACGATGAGCATGGCGCCCAGCACCAGCACCGCCACCAGCGCGGCGCCGAGGGCATGGGTGAGCTCGCGGTGCACCACGGGCTCGGCCACGCGCAGGTGCACCATGCCCACCCGCGTGTCCTGGGCTCCGGCATGGCAGCCCTCGCACGCCTTCTCCCCGAGCGAGCGGAGCACCTCCGTCTCGTGGGCATCCGAGCGCGCCCACTGGGGCCCGGGAGCCGCGAGGCGCTCGGCGTCCGGGTGCCGCGTGCCCACCTCCCGCGGGCTCACGGACCAGCGGATGTGGCCATCCGGGGACAGGATGTTCAGCTCCGCCGTGGAGCGCAGCAGCCGGGTGTCCGACTGCATCAGCTCGGAGACGGGGAAGTGGGGGGGGAGGCCCTCGGGCGTGGGCAACCGGAAGGTGGTGGCCACGAACTCCGCGAGCACCATCGCCTCGTCGTGCGTGGCGTCCCGGGCGGCGATCTGCGCCTCACGCCAGAAGTAGCCCAGACCCAGCAAGGCCGCGAGCAGACCGGGCAGGCCGACGCTCCAGAGGAGCTTCCTGCCAACGGTGTCGAGACCCAAAGCCATAATGCCCCTGTAAGTTTCTCGGATTGTCAGATCGGGTAACGCACACTGTCAAACGGTCACCGTCGGAAATCATTCGATGGTGTGATTGCCTCACGAGCCCTCCAAGAAAGCCGCCCATGTCCGCGCACCCTCCGTCATTGGTGACATCCTCGCTGCTGCCCGTGCCCCATGGATTCACCACCCGAGCGGGAGGCGTGTCCGAGGGACCTCATGCCTCGCTCAACCTGGGCTTCTCGGTGGGTGACCTCCGAGAGCGGGTGGAGGAGAACCATCGGCGCCTGGCGGTGATGGCGGGCGCGGCGCTCGAGGCCCTGCACAGGGTGAGTCAGGTGCATGGAGACCGGGTGGTGGAGGTGGGAGCGGGGGAGGGGACGGGCGCGCTGCGGCCAACGGAGGGCGAGGCGGACGCGCTGTGGACGGAGCGGCCGGAGCACTGGGTGGCGGTGGGGACGGCGGACTGTGTGCCGATCCTGCTGGTGGACCCGGAGGGACGGCGGGTGGCGGCGGTGCACTCGGGGTGGCGGGGGACGGAGGCGCGCATCGTGGCGCGGGCGGTGGAGACGCTGGTGGCCCGGGGCTCGCGGCCCGAGCGGCTGCTCGCGGCGGTGGGCCCGTCCATCCAGCGCTGCTGCTACGTCGTCTCAGAGGACCTGGGCCAGCGCTTCACCGAGGGCTTCGGTCCGGAGGTGGTGGTGCGCGAGGGAGCGGACGTGCGGTTGGATCTCGCACGGGCCGTGCGGGACACGTTGCTGGGAGCGGGGCTGAAGGCGGCGCACGTCGATGTGCTCCCTCACTGCACCGCGTGTGATGCGGAGCGATTCTTCTCGCACCGGCGTGACGCGGGGCGCACCGGCCGTCACCTCGATTTCGTGGTACACCGGTTCTGAGGGGTGTCCTCCAGGCCGATTTCTTGACGGTCTCCGACACCGCTTCCTATCCTCCCGGACGGATCCCCCGAAGCCTCGTGCTGGAGCACCGCATCATTCGCCGACTCTTCGCCATCGCGCCCTTGTGTGCGCTGACCGCCTGCGCCACCACCAGTCCCGCCCAGTCGGAGCTGGCGGAGCTGAAGGCCGAGGTACGCGCCATGCGCGAGACCCAGGCGCGCCTGGAGAAGCGGCTGGAGCGTGTGGAGCTGCACGCCAGCGTGAGCCAGTCTCGCGCCGCCGCTCCGGCAGCGGCCGCGGCAAAAGAGGCCTCCGCCCCCGCGTCTCCCGCCGCCCCGGCCTCGTCCGGCTACAGCACGCCGGAGCTCGCGGTGGTGAAGCTCAAGCCTCGCAATGAGCCCGCGCCTCCGCTGCCCACCCGGGTGGCCGTCGTCGAGCCCGCGCCCGACGACATGGAGATGTTCATCAGCCCCTCGCCCGAGGAGGACGCCGCCCCCGCCATGGCCGCGGTGTCCGATCCCAAGGAGGATGAGGCGGCCACGGCCGTGCTGGACGCCGAGTTCGAGCAGGCGGTGGCGGCGCTGCGCACCGGCAACGTGGAGGGCGGGGTGACGCGCCTGCGGGCCTTCGCCGAGCAGAATCCCCGCCACCCGCGCGCGGACAACGCGCTCTACTTCAGCGGGCTCGGGCAGATGGGGCTCAAGGATCACGCCGCCGCGGCGCAGTCCTTCGAGCGGCTCATCGCCAGCTATCCGGCCGGTGATGCCGTGCTGGACGGCATGCTGCGGCTGGCCGAGTGCCGGCTGCGGCTCAACCAGAAAGACGACGCGCGGGCGCTCTACACCCGCATCCTCACCCAGTTCCCGGGAACGGCCGCCGCCACGCAGGCGGAGCAGCGGCTCGCCTCCCTCTCGCACTAGCTGTCCGAAAGGAAGTCCTCCGATGCGCTCGCGGATCTTCTCCTCGCTCCTTCTCGCCGCCGTTCTCGCGCCGCCCGCCGTGTGGGCGCAGGACGCGGAGGACCCGCAGGAGCCCGAGGCCGGCGAAGAGACCGAGGGGGCCGACGTGGCCGACGAGCAGCCCGCCCAGCCCCGGCCCGGTCAGATCGCCATTCCCCCGGGCCAGGGGGGCCGCGAGTCGGCTCCCGGCGAGGTCCACACCGTGGAGAAGGGCGACACGCTCTGGGACCTGTCCCAGAAGTACCTGGGCAGCCCCTGGTACTGGCCCAAGGTCTGGTCCTACAACCCGGAGATCGCCAACCCGCACTGGATCTACCCCGGCAACAACGTGCGCTTCTTCCCCGCGGGCGAGGAGGTTCCCTCGCGCGTGGAGGCGGGCGTGGGCCCGGCGCCCATGGAGATGGTGGCCGAGACCGGGGAGATCGCCGAGTCCACCGAGATGGGCCCGGCCAATGGCGCGGATCTGGTCTCGGTGACGGGGAAGATCGGCTTCGAGCCCAAGGCGTCGCGCACGGTGATGACGCAGGGCTTCGTCACCTCGCGCGAGCTGGACGAGGCGGGCCGCATCGAGGGCGCCGCCACCGGGGCGGAGATGCTGTCCTTCCCGGACGTGGCCTACGTGCGCTTCAAGCGCAAGGCGGACGCGAAGATCGGGGACCGGTACGTCATCTTCCACACCGCCGAGTCCGTGAAGCACCCGGTGACGGGCAAGCCCATCGGCTACCTCACCGAGTTCGTCGGCACCCTGAAGGTGGTGGCGCTGGGCGACAACTTCGTCAAGGCGCAGGTCATGGACACGTGGGACGCCGTGATGCGCGGCGACCTGGTGGGCCCCTATGGTGAGCGGCTGGTGGAGTCGGTGGCCCAGCGGCGCAACGAGAAGGAGGTCCAGGGCTACATCGTCACCGCGCTCGTGCCGTACCTGACACTCACCGCCGAGCACCACTTCCTGGTGATCGACAAGGGCAGCGCGGATGGCGTGCAGGTGGGCAACACCTTCACCATCCTCCGGGAGGGGGACACCACCAAGAAGCGCGTGCTGGAGCTGGATCTGCCCAACCAGAAGAAGAAGAAGGGGCCGGAGCTGCCCATGGAGAACGTCGCCCTGTGCCTCGTCACCGAGGTGAAGGAGCGCACCTCCAACTGCGTGCTCACGTACTCCATCCAGGAAGTGGCGCCCGGGGATCGCGCGGTGATGCGCATCAACAACGGGCAGCCCTCCGCCCAGCGCTGAGGCACCCCGGGGTGGCACCGCGTGCCCCCCTGGACGGGGCACGGAACCCCTTGGATCGGCTCGGCCGACCCCTACCGCGGGGGACGTGCCGCTTGACCATCGCCAGCCCGGTGTTTATGTGTCCCGCCCCCTTCCCGTCGGACCCATCTTCTATATAGGTGGGCTCCAGGAGGGGGTCGGGTATGGTGGACATCACGACGGACAGGCACATGGCGGAGCGGCGTGCGCTCCTGGCACTCTGGGCAGTCCCCGGGCTCGGCCCGAGGGCACTGGAGCGTCTGCGCGCCTATGCCCGGGGTGAGCTCGCCCGTCTGGCCGCCTGCCCGGTGAGGGAGTGGGTGGGAGGCGCACCCCTGCCCGTGCCCGTGCGTCGCCGGTTGCTGGAGGTGCCCGAGCTGGGCCCGCTGGCGGACCGCGTGCTGGAGCGCTGCGCGGCCGTGGGCATGGGCGTGGCCTTCCAGGGGGACGCGGCCTACCCCGCGCGCCTGGCCGGAACCGAGGACGCGCCCCCGCTGCTCTTCTACCGGGGCGAGGTGGGCCCTCCGCGCCGCCGGGTGGCCATGGTGGGCAGCCGGCACCCGGATCAGGGATTCCTTCCCTTCGCGCGCACCTTCGCCCGGCAGGTGGCGGAGGGTGGGGTGGGCATCGTCTCGGGGGCCGCCGCCGGGGTGGACCGGGCCTGCCACTGGGGCGCCATGGACGCGGGGGGCGAGACGTGGGCCTTCCTGGGCTCGGCGCTGGACGAGTTGGATCCCGCCCAGGCGAAGCTGCTGCCGCACTTCCTGGCCCGGGGTGGGGTGTTCTTCAGCGAGCTGCCGCCCGGTGTCCGGGCGAGCACGACGACGTTTCCCCGGCGCAACCGGCTCATCTCCGGGGCATCGGACGCGGTATTGGTCCTTCGGGCGGGGCCCACTTCGGGCAGCCTCTACACGGCGGAGGCGGGCCGTGCGCAGGGGCGGCCGGTGCTGGCCCTGCCCGGCGATGTGATGAACGAGGGGGCGGCTGGCTGCAACGCGCTCATCCGGGACGGTCATGCCCGGGCATGCCTCTCCGTTCAGGAAGTCTGGCGGGCCGTGGGGTTCCATCCCCTGCGGGTGGTCCCGCCAACGGAGGGCTCGTCGTGGCAGGAAGAGCTCTCGGCGGAAGCGAGGGGGGCCTACCAGGTGTTGGACAGGGTTCCCAGGTCATTTGATGAGGTGCTGGCCGGTAGCCGGCTCTCCCCCGGAGCGCTCACCAGCGCGCTGGTGGAGCTCGAGCTGTCGGGGCTCGTCATCCAGCACCCTGGAAGGTTGTACGAGAAGGTTTGAGGAGAATCATGGCGACGCGCACGAAGAAGACGGCAACGGCGGGCGAGATGGAGGTCGAGGAGACGACGGCCGCCAAGAAGACGGCCGCCAAGAAGAAGCCGGCGGCGCGCAAGAAGACGGCCGCCAAGAAGAAGACGGCGGCCAAGAAGACCGCCGCCAAGAAGGCCTCCGCGCGGCGCAAGGGCGCTGACGAGGAGTTGCCCACCGTCGAGGTCGACGCCGAGGACGGCGAGGCCACGGAGTCCCCCAAGCGGGGCAAGGGACCGCACTACCTCGTGGTGGTCGAGTCGCCCGCCAAGGCGAAGACGATCAAGAAGTACCTGGGCTCCGGCTACACGGTGAAGGCCTCCGTGGGCCACATCCTCGACCTGCCCAAGAGCAAGATGGGCGTGGACATCGAGCACGACTTCGAGCCCCAGTACGAGGTGATCAAGGGCAAGGAGAAGGTCCTCAACGAGCTGAAGAAGGCCGCCCAGGGTGTGGACAAGGTCTTCCTCGCCACGGACCCCGACCGCGAGGGCGAGGCCATTGCCTGGCACATCCACCAGCAACTCGGCCACGACAACGCCTACCGGGTGATGTTCAACGAGATCACCAAGCCGGCCATCCAGGAGGCCATCGCGCATCCGCGCCAGCTCAGCCAGGAGAACTACGACTCCCAGCAGACGCGCCGGATTCTCGACCGCCTGGTGGGCTATCAGATCTCCCCGCTGCTCTGGAAGAAGGTGCGCCGGGGTCTGTCCGCCGGCCGCGTGCAGTCCGTGGCCGTGCGCCTCATCTGCGAGCGCGAGGACGCCATCAAGGCCTTCGTCCCGCAGGAGTACTGGACGCTGGACGCGCTCCTCCAGGGGCCCTCGGGACCGCCGACCTTCAAGGCCAAGCTGTCCAGGGTGGACGGCAAGAAGGTGGAGCTGAAGGACAAGGCCACCACCGACGGCCTGGTGGCGGACGTCCAGGGCGCCTCCTTCGTGGTGTCCAAGGTGGACAAGCGCGAGCGGCGCCGCAACGCGCCCGCTCCGTTCATCACCTCCAAGCTGCAGCAGGAGGCGGCCAACCGGCTGCACTTCACCGCCAAGAAGACCATGGCGCTCGCCCAGCGGCTCTATGAGGGCGTGATGCTCGGCGAGGAGGGCCAGACGGCGCTCATCACGTACATGCGTACGGACTCCACCCGTCTGTCGGATCAGGCGGTGGCGGGCGTGCGCGACTTCATCGGTGCCACCTGGGGCAAGGACTACCTGCCCGAGGCGCCGGTGGTGTACCGCACCAAGAAGGGTGCCCAGGACGCGCACGAGGCCATCCGTCCCACGTCGCTCGAGTACCCGCCCTCGAAGGTGAAGGCGCAGTTCGACGCGATGAACGACGACATGGCCGCGGACATGTTCCGCCTCTACGAGCTCATCTGGAACCGCTTCGTGGCGTGCCAGATGATGCCGGCCGTGTACGATCAGACGAGCGCGGACATCACCGCGGGCCGGGCCACCTTCCGGGCCTCGGGCTCCACGCTGAAGTTCCCGGGCTACCTGGCCGTCTACGGCGCCAGCCTCACCCCCGAGGAGGAGGCCGCCCAGGAGAAGGCGCGCGCCGCTGGCGAGGAGTCCGACGACGACGCCGTGGGCGAGCTGCCCGTGCTCGACGAGGGCCTCACCCTCAACCTGCAGAAGCTGCTCAACGAGCAGCACTTCACCCAGCCGCCCCCGCGCTTCTCCGAGGCCACCCTCGTCAAGGAGCTCGAGGAGCAGGGCATCGGCCGGCCGTCCACGTACGCCGCCATCCTCTCCACCATCCAGGACAAGAAGTACGTGGAGAAGCTCGAGGGGCGCTTCCGTCCCACGGACCTGGGCGTCATCTGCAACGAGCTGCTCGTCAAGCACTTCCCCCACGAGCTGGACGTCGCCTTCACCGCCAGCATGGAGGAGAAGCTGGATCAGATCTCCGAGGGCGGGGCCAACTGGAAGGCCGTGCTGCAGGACTTCTACGCGCCCTTCAAGGAGACGCTCGAGAAGGCCGAAGCGGAGATGCGCGACGTCAAGCGCGAGGAGATCAAGACCGACGTGGCGTGCGAGAAGTGCGGCAACGTCATGGTGATCAAGTGGGGGAAGATGGGCCACTTCCTCGCGTGCTCGAACTACCCCGAGTGCAAGAACACCAAGGACTTCAAGCGCGACGCCGAGGGGAAGATCGTCATCGTCGAGGAAGAGACGACGGACGAGATGTGCGAGAACTGCGGCAAGAACATGGTGGTGAAGCGCGGACGCTTCGGGAAGTTCCTCGCGTGCTCGGGCTACCCCGAGTGCAAGACGTCCAAGCCCATCTCCATCGGGGTGAACTGCCCGGACTGCAAGCAGGGCTACCTCACCGAGCGCCGCAGCCGCTTCGGCAAGGTCTTCTTCGGCTGCAACCGCTACCCGGACTGCAAGTTCGCCGCGTGGGACAGGCCGCTGCCGGAGGCGTGCCCCAGCTGCCAGGCGCCCTACCTGGTGCAGAAGTACTCCAAGCGGGACGGCCCCTTCATCGCCTGCCCCAACAAGGAGTGCGACTACCGCCGGCAGATCGTCGAGCCGGAGGCCGCCGCCGCAGCCGCCGCGGCCACCGCGGCCACGCCCGCCCCGGCGGGTCCGGATGCCTCCTCGGCCGCTTGAAGAGGCTGAAAGTTCAAGGATTTCAGGGGCATGGCCTGCCCCTGGCTTGACACCCCGGAGGGGGGTCCTCTAGAAGTTTGGTGGAAAGGACCCCCTTCCCGATGATTCCCATGTTGAGCGAGCTGCTGGACGTGGTCCTCACCCAGGCCCCGGCGGCGGCGGAGGCCGTGAAGGCGGCGCCGGCCAGGCTCGGCGTCGTGGACTCCACCATCAAGTTCTTCAAGGACGGTGGCCCCTTCATGTTCGTCAATCTGTTCTGGCTGGCCGCCGCGCTCGCGGTGGCCCTGGAGCGGATTGTGACGCTGATGTTCCGCTACAACCTCAACGCGCCGCCCTTCATGGAGCAGGTGACGAAGCTGGTGATGACCGGCAACGTGGACCGCGCCGTGAAGCTGTGCGCCGCCGCTCCCCACTCGCCCCTGGCCAAGATCATCCGCGCCGGCCTCACCCGCGCCAACCGCGGCGAGATCGAGGTCGCCAAGGCCGTGGAGGAGGCGCTGGTGGAGAACAGCCCCCACGTGGGCGCTCGCATCCCCTGGCTGTGGTCCCTGGCCAACATCGCCACGCTGGTGGGACTCGTCGGCACCATCTTCGGTCTGATCGGCACCTTCCAGGCGCTCGGCAACGTGCCCGCCGAGCAGAAGCAGGCCCTGCTGTCCGACGGTATCTCCAAGGCGATGAACAACACGGCCTTCGCGCTCTCCATCGCGGTGCTGTGCATCATCTTCCACCTGTTCCTCACCTCGTACGCCAAGAGCATGGTGGAGACGATGGAGCTCAACGCGCTCAAGCTGGAGAACCTGCTGGCGCGCAAGGCCGCCGGCGAGACGCAGATCGACGAGGCCCGAGCCGCCTGAGGCGCCCATGGCGTTCTACTACTCCAGGCGGAAGCTCAAGCCGCGCGAGGAAGAGGAGATGGGCGAGCTCAACATCGTCCCGTACCTCGACATCCTCATGAACCTCATCCTGTTCATGCTGCTGTCCATCAACGGGCTGGCGGCGTTCGGCATCGTCAACGTGAGTGCGCCGAGCTACGGCGGCCCCAGCACCTCGGTGGCCCCGCAGGAGAACCCGGACCAGCCTCGCCTGGTGCTCAGCGTGCTCATCAGCAAGAAGGGGCACTTCATCAACAGTGAGAACGCCATCCTCGGCCAGGACGGCGCTCCCACCGTGCCGCTCGGGGCGGATGGCTCGTACGACTACGCGTCCCTCAACGCGCAGATGGTGAAGATCAAGAGCGCCTTCCCCACCGAGACCAAGGTCATCGTCGCCGCGGATCCGGAGATTCCGTACGACACGCTCATCCAGACCATGGACGCCATCCGCGAGACGCGCGAGAGGCCGCACCGCGAGCTCTTCCCGGACGTCACCCTGGGAGCCCTCTAGATGGCGGCCACGGGCGAGACGACCCAGCAGGTGCCCGCGGACGACGAGCGGCTGCAGCGGCTGCGCTACCGCAAGGCCCTGGCGCGCAAGAAGCGCAAGGAGCGCGAGGCCGCCGGGGAGATCAAGGAGCTGAACATCACCGCGATGATGGACATGATGACCATCCTCCTGGTGTTCCTCCTGAAGTCCTTCGCCTCGTCCTCGGCGGCGATGACGGCCAGCGAGGACGTGCGCCCGCCGGTGTCCTCCACGCGCGCCACGCCCAAGGACACCGTCGTGGTCACCGTCACCCCCAAGAACATCCTCGTGGGGGAGAAGGAAGTGCTGCGGCTGGTGAAGGGGCAGATTCCTCCCGAGGCGCTCCAGGGCCGGGTGGTGACGGCGTTGGATGCCCAGCTCAAGAAGGAAGTGGAGAAGCTGAAGTACATCGCCGAGCGCAACCCGGCGGCTCCCTTCAGCCGGGAGCTGTCCATCATCGCGGACAAGGCCATCCCCTACGACATGCTGCTCACGGTGCTCTACACCGCCGGGCAGAACGAGCTGGAGAACTACCGCTTCGTCGTGCTCCAGGACGAGGGCAAGCCGCAGTAGAGCCCCCGGTCTCCCGGAGGCCCCCGCGGCCCGTGCACTCGCGTGCACCTCCCGTGCTCTTGTGGAGCGCTAGATGGTCGGCGTGGCCTGGGGGCCGCCGCGCACCTCCAGCTCGTGCCGGGTGGCGTCTTCCTCGCAGCGGATGGCGAAGGGCAGCGCCTCCAGCCGCTCGATGGGGATGTCGTAGCCGCAGTCCACGCAGGTGCCGAACACACCGGTGTCCATGCGACGCAGCGCGGCATCGATGAGCATCACCTCGCGCCGCTGCGCCTCCATCAGGCTGGAGAGGGTGTAGTCCGCCAGCTCCGCCTGGGCGTTCTCCTCGTACTCGGGATCGCGCTCCTGGTCCTTCAGCGACGAGAGCTCGCGCTGCGCTCCCTGGGTGGCCATCAGGATGTCCCGGCGGCGCCGTTGGAGTAGCTCGCGGATCTTCAAGAGGTCGTTGGTTCGGTTCATGGCCTGCCGCTCCGTCAATGGTGCACTGCGTCGCCCGGCCTGATTCCCCGCGCGATGAACGGGGAAAACCTAGGAGCCATGGGCAGGTAGGGAAACTGTTTCTGAATGTCCTACTTGTCGGATGGCCGAGGAGCGGGCAGGCGGGCAGGAGCCCGGCATGTGGGGGGTGGACATGCAGGAACGGAAGGGTGGGACAGGGGGTGGGGCTCCTGCTAACAGTTGGCGGACGGGCGGGTGTCGGCCCGTGGAGAGAGGGAGCCGAGACGTGAAGCTTCAGCGGGTGACGGTGATTGGCGGCGGACTGGCGGGCAGCGAGTGCGCCTGGCAGTTGGCGCGGCGCGGGGTGCCGGTGACGCTGCGGGAGATGAAGCCGCAGCGGCGTTCACCGGCGCACAAGTCGGACCAGTTCGCGGAGCTGGTGTGCTCCAACTCGTTGCGCTCGGACAACCCGGAGAGCGCCATCGGCCTGCTGCACGCGGAGCTGCGGACGCTGTCGTCGGTGATTCTGGGGTGCGCGGACACGCACCGGGTGCCGGCGGGCGACGCGCTGGCGGTGGAGCGCGAGGCGTTCTCGGCGGCGGTGACGCGCTCGGTGAGCGAGGCTCCCGGCGTGGAGGTGGTGCCGGGCGAGGTGGACACGTTGCCCGAGGGGATCGTCGTGGTGGCCACCGGGCCGCTCACCTCGGATGCGCTGACGAAGGACCTCGAGCGGTACGTGGGGGAGAAGCTCTACTTCTACGACTCCATCGCCCCCATCGTGGCGGGGGACTCCATCGACATGAACATCGCCTTCCGCGCCAGCCGCTACGGCAAGGGCGGCGGGGACGACTACATCAACCTGCCGATGAACAAGGAGGAGTACTACCGGTTCATCGCCGAGGTGAAGGCGGGCCAGAAGCTGCAGCCGCACAGTTTCGAGGAACCCAGATACTTCGAAGGCTGTCTGCCGATCGAAGTGATGGCCGATCGAGGCGACGACACGCTGGCCTACGGGCCGATGAAGCCGGTGGGGCTGACGGATCCGCGCACGGGCGAGGAGCCGTACGCGGTGGTGCAGCTGCGCATGGAGGACAAGGCGGGCACGTCGTGGAACATGGTGGGCTTCCAGACGCGCCTGACGTGGGGCGAGCAGAAGCGCATCTTCACCACGTGCGTGCCGGGGCTGGCCAACGCCGAGTTCCTGCGGATGGGGCAGATCCACCGCAACACCTTCATCGACTCGCCGCGGCTGCTGGGGAGGGACCTGTCGTTGAAGGCGGAGCCGCGGCTGTTCTTCGCGGGGCAGATCACGGGCGTGGAGGGGTACGTGGAGTCGGCGGCGTGCGGGTACCTGACGGCGCTGGCGGTGTACGCTCGGCTGACGGGGCGCGAGTTCGTCCCGCCGCCGGCCACGACGGCGATGGGCTCGCTCTACCGTCACGTGACGGGCGAGGCGCACCCGCCGGACTATGACTACCAGCCCTCGAACGTCATCTTCGGGCTGTTCCCGCCGCTGCCGGGGCGGGTGAAGAAGGCGGACAAGCGGGCGCGTTACGCGGAGCGGGCACGGGCGGACATGGCCACGTGGCTGCCGAGCGTGCCGCCGGCACAGGAGCACCAGGGGACCGCATGAACCGACGAAGCGTGATGGCGGGAGCGCTGCTGGCGCTCGCGCTGGTGGGGTGCAAGCGGGGCGAGGACAAGGGCGGCGGAGGAGGGCAGGGGAAGGCCCGCTCTGGCGCGGCCGTGGGGGGACTGGGCGTGATGCTGGCCGAGGGCCCGGCGGAGGACCTGCGTGTCACGGAGGATGGGCAGTTCGCCATGTTCCTGACGAAGACGCGCAAGCCGGCGGTGGAGGGGATTCCTCCGCAGATGCGGCTGGGCACGCTGAACGTGGTGCCGGTGACGGGCGGCTCGCCGCGCCAGCTGGGGGACGGGGTGACCAACGTGCCCGGGGGGATGCTGTTCACTCCCGACTCGAAGCACGTGCTGTACCTCACCGGGTACAACCTGGCGAACCAGTCCGGCGCGCTGCACGTGCTGGCCCTGAGCGACCCGAGCGCCGAGCCCCAGAAGCTGGGGGACTCGGTGGGGTACTTCCTGCCGAGCCCGGACGGGACGAAGCTGGCCTTCGTGGACGGCGGAGTGCTGAAGCTGGGGCCCCTGCCCAAGGGGCCCTTCCGCCAGGTGGGCGGCGAGGTGTCCACGGCGGAGTTCTCCCCGGACGGCAAGACGCTGTTCTTCAAGCGGCGGCTGGCGGCGGCCGGTGGGCTGCTGGCGGTGCCGGTGGAGGAGCCCGCGGGCAAGCCGGCCGAGCCGCGCAAGCTGGCGGACCAGGTGGGCGACTACGTGCTGTCGCCGGACTCCAAGCACGTGGCGTACCAGGTGCGCAACCCCGCGCTCGCGGGGATGTATGACCTGTACGTGGCGGACGTGCCGGAGCTGACGGGCCGGAAGGTGGCCACGGGGACGACGGCGTTCGCCTTCTCACCGGACTCGAAGTGGCTGGCGCGCAACGACGGGGGCAAGCCGGAGGTACCGGGGGACCTGTACGTGGGCCCGGCCTCGGGCGAGCCGGGGCGGAAGGTGGGCGAGCGCGTGAAGGAGCTGGCCTTCTCGCCGGACTCGCAGGCGCTGGGCTTCCTGGCGAAGTACGACCTGCCGGCGGGGGCGGGGCTGATGGGCGTGGTGGCGCTGCCGGACGGTGAGCCGAAGCTGGTGGGCAGCCGCGTGCCCAACTTCACGTGGGGCAAGGACGGCAAGTACGTGGCCTTCCTCTCGCGCTTCCTCAAGCCCATCTACTCGGTGGACCTGATGCTGTACCAGGTGGGCGCGGAGAAGGCGGAGAAGGCCCACCCGGGTGTGTTCGGCTACGGCTTCGCTCCGGGGGCGCTGGTGTTCCGCGCCGGCTGCATCCGCGAGGGCCGTGCCTGCGACTTCAAGGCACTGCCGCTGCCGAAGGACGCGCAGGCGCAGCCCCAGACGTGGCTGCAGGGCATCTACAGCTACAAGCTGTCCGACGACGGCAACCGGATTCTCGCCACGTCGGCGCGGATGGACTCGGACACGTTCGACGTGGCCGTGTACGACGTGAAGACGCAGGTGCGGAAGACGCTGGACCAGGGGGCGCAGCTGCCGGCGTACTTCGCGGGGCAGAACGACTCGCTGGCGGTGTACGTGCTGAAGGGCGCGAACGCCGGGGTGTACGTGGCGCCGGCCCAGCCGTGAGAAGCTTGCGGGCGGCCCGGTTGGGTCTACGCTGAGGCCGCCCATGAGCACCACCGAGCTGTCGCCGCTGCTGGAGAAGTTCCGTGTCCACCTCGAGGACGAGAAGGGCGCGAGTCCGCACACCGTGCGCAACTACATGATCGACCTGGTGGACTTCGAGCGCTACCTGGTCGAGCGGATGAAGCTGTCACTGCTGGCGGCCTCGCACGCGGCCATCCGTGGCTACATGGGCACGCTGACGGTGGACCATGCGGCGACGAGCCGCGCGAGGCGCCTGGCGAGCATCAAGAGCTTCTACAAGTACCTGGTACGGCAGAAGCTGCTGCCGGGCAGCCCGGCGAAGCTGGTGAAGAGCCCGAAGCTGCCCAAGAGCCTGCCCAAGGTGCTGCCGGTGGACGAGCTGTTCGCGATCCTCGACATGCCGTCGCAGAAGACGGTGCTGGGGCTGCGGGACCGGGCGATTCTCGAGATTCTCTATGGCGGAGGCCTGCGCATCAGCGAGCTGTGCGGGCTGAACCTGCTGGACGTGGACCGGAGCGGGCGGATCATCCGGGTGATGGGCAAGGGCAGCAAGGAGCGGCTGTGCCCGGTGAACGCGCAGGCCATCCGGGCGCTGGAGGCGTACCTGGCGCGCCGGGACGAGCTGCTCGCGGTGGAGCGCGAGGGGCAGGACGCGGAGGCGGTGTTCCTCAACTACCGGGGAGGCCGGCTGACGCCGCGGAGCATCGGGAGGCACCTGGACACGTACGTGGTGCAGTGCGCGCTGCAGCGCAAGGTGAGCCCGCACGCGCTGCGCCACTCGTTCGCGACGCACCTGCTCGGGGGCGGGGCGGACATCCGCAGCATCCAGGAGCTGCTGGGCCACGCGAGCCTGTCCACCACGCAGCGGTATACGCACGTGAGCTGGGAGCAGCTCCAGCAGGTCTACGACGCCGCGCACCCCAGAGCCTGATATCCCCGCGCGCCAGATATCCTCGCGCGCCAGATTTCCCCTCTCCCCCCGGGAGAGGGACGGGGTGAGGGTGCCACGTCTCCCGGGTTCAGCCCGCCTGATTCACCTGCACGTCGGCGCTACTGCCGGGCAGGGTGAAGGGGCGAACAACCGCTCGGGGAATCGTGGAAACGCCCGCGTCCCCTTGTTAAACCCCCAGGCATGTTCCATGGCACCACCATCCTCTGCGTGCGCCGAGAGTCGAAGGTCGTCATCGCGGGTGACGGTCAGGTCAGTCTCGACAAGACCATCATGAAGAACACGGCGAAGAAGGTCCGCCGGATCGGCGATGGCTCCGTCCTCGCCGGCTTCGCGGGCAGCACCGCCGATGCCTTCACCCTCTTCGAGCGCTTCGAGGCCCGCCTCAAGGAGCACCAGAAGAACCTCGCCCGGGCCTGTGTCGAGCTCGGGAAGGACTGGCGCACCGATCGCTTCCTCCGCCGCCTGGAGGCCCTGCTCATCGTGGCCGACCGCGAGAAGACCTTCATCCTCTCCGGCGCGGGCGACGTCATCGAGCCCGACCACGGCATCGCCGCCGTGGGCAGTGGGGGCTCCTACGCGCTCGCCGCCGCCCGCGCGCTCATGACGCACACGCAACTGCCCGCGCGCGAGGTGGCCACCCACGCCATGCAGATCGCCGCGGACATCTGCGTCTACACCAACTCCAACATCACCATCGAAGAGCTCTGAGGGGGCATCACCGTGAGCAACGCACGCAAGATCCCCGCCTTCACCCCTCGCGAGGTGGTCGGCGAGCTGGACCGCTACATCGTCGGACAGAACGCCGCCAAGCGCGCGGTGGCCATCGCGCTGCGCAACCGCTGGCGCCGCCAGCAGGTCCCCGAGGAGCTGCGCGATGAGATCCACCCCAAGAACATCATCATGATCGGCCCCACCGGCGTGGGGAAGACGGAGATCGCCCGCCGGCTGGCGAAGCTCGCCCAGGCCCCCTTCGTCAAGGTGGAGGCCTCCAAGTTCACCGAGGTCGGCTACGTGGGCCGCGACGTCGAGTCCATGGTGCGCGACCTCGTCGAGGCCGCCATCGCGCTCGTGCGCGACGAGGAGGTGGAGAAGGTGCGCGCGCGCGCCGTCGAGATCGCCGAGGACCGCCTGGCCCAGCTGCTCTCCGGCAACGCGCCCTCGCGTCCGTCCGGCGGCATCGGCTTCATGGCGCCTCCGCCCACGCCCGCCGCGCCCCGGCTCGGGGATGTGGAGCGCGAGAAGCTCCGCGCCCAGCTGCGCGCCGGCACGCTCGATGACCAGGAGGTCGAGGTGGAGCTCTCCGACACCGGCTCGCCCACCTTCCTGCGCAACTTCTCCGGCCAGGGCATGGAGGAGATCGGCGTCAACCTGCAGGATCTCTTCAAGAACATGCCCGGCATGAGCCGCTCGCGCCGCCGCAAGGTGCGTGCCCCCGAGGCCCTCCGGCTCATGGAGCAGGAGGAGGCCGCCCGGCTGGTGGACACGGATCGCGTCAACCGCGAGGCGCTGGTGCGCGCCGAGACCAGCGGCATCATCTTCATCGACGAGATCGACAAGATCGCCAGCCGCGAGGGGGCGGGGAAGGGCTCCGGCCCGGACGTGTCCCGCGAGGGCGTCCAGCGCGACATCCTCCCCATCGTCGAGGGCTCCACCGTCAACACCAAGTACGGCCAGGTGAAGACGGACCACATGCTCTTCATCGCCGCGGGCGCCTTCCACGTCTCCAAGCCCAGCGATCTCATCCCCGAGCTCCAGGGCCGCTTCCCCATCCGCGTCGAGCTGGATCCGCTCAGCGGCGAGGACCTCGTCCGCATCCTCCGCGAGCCGCGCAACTCCCTCATCCGCCAGTACACCGCCCTGCTGGCCACCGAAGGTGTGCGTCTGGATTTTTCCGATGACGCCATCCTGGAGCTCGCCCGCATTGCGCAGGCCGTCAATGAGCGCACCGAGAACATCGGGGCACGGCGGCTGCATACGGTTCTGGAGCGGCTGCTCGACGATGTATCCTTCCATGCAAGCGAGCAGGGACCGAAGGATCTGCAGATAGACGCCGCCTACGTGCGCGAGCGCCTCGCCTCCGTGGTCCAGGACGAGGACTTGTCGCGCTACATCCTCTAGTCACACCCAGGAGCCCACGTGCCGCTCACCACGCCAACCCGAACCGCCAAGATCGACTCCGCCGCCCCGCAGACCGCCGCTCCCGGGAAGAACGAGGAGTGGATGGACAAGGCGAAGGCCCACCTGCTGCAGAACTACAAGCAGCAGCCCATCGTTCTGGAGCGCGGGTTGGGCTCGCGCGTCTGGGACGCGGATGGGCGTGAGTACCTGGACCTGCTCGGCGGCATCGCCACGTGCGGGCTCGGCCACTGCCACCCGGAGGTGGTGGTCGCCGTGAAGGCCCAGCTCGAGAAGCTCTGGCACGTCTCCAACGTCTTCTACTCGGAGCCGCAGATCGAGCTGGCCGCCCGGCTCACCACCGCCTCGGGCCTGCAGCGCGCCTTCTTCTGCAACTCGGGCGCGGAGGCCAACGAGGCCCTCATCAAGCTGGCCCGCAAGGTCCAGAAGGATCGGGGCAACGCGGACCGCTACGAGGTCATCACCTTCGAGAACTCCTTCCACGGCCGCACGCTGGCCACCGTCACGGCCACCGGCCAGCCGAAGTACCAGAAGGGCTTCGAGCCGCTGCCCGCCGGCTTCACCCACGTGCCCTACGGGGACCTGGAGGCCGTGCGCAAGGCCGTGGGCCCGCACACCGCCGCCATCCTCGTGGAGCCCATCCAGGGCGAGGGCGGCGTGCGCCAGGCGCCTCCGGGCTTCCTCAAGGCCCTGCGCGCCCTGTGCGACGAGAAGGGCCTGCTGCTGCTCGTGGATGAGATCCAGACCGGCATGGGCCGCACCGGCAAGGTCTTCGCCTACCAGCACGAGGGCATCCTCCCGGACGGCATCAGCCTGGCCAAGTCGCTCGGCAACGGCCTGCCCATTGGCGCCATGCTGTGCACCGAGGAGGCCGGCAAGAGCCTGGTGCCGGGCACCCACGGCTCCACCTTCGGTGGCAACCTGATCGCCGCCGTGGCCGCCAACGTCGTCGTGCGCAAGGTGACCGAGCCGCAGATGCTCCGCGACGTGGCCCAGAAGGGCGAGTACTTCCTCTCGCGCCTGCGCGAGCTCCAGGGCCGCCTGCCCACCGTCATCAAGGAGGCGCGCGGCATGGGCCTGCTGGTGGGCGTGGAGCTCTTCCAGGACGCCGCGCCCTTCATCACGAAGTGCCGCGAGCTGGGCATGCTCGTCAACGCCGCCGGCGAGAAGACCATCCGCTTCGCCCCGGCCTACACCGTCGCCAACGACGACCTGGACCACGGCGTGCGCATCCTCGAGCGCGCCCTCAAGTCCTGAAAAACAGCCGCTCAATCACTCGCCAGAACCGTGTGAGCAGGAGCCAGGGAGATGTGCGGGCTGGTGGCATGTCTCCCGGTCCGTGACTCGTGGAGTGGGTATTTCCCAGGCCCCCGCTGGCACGAGCGGGGCCTTTGGGGCCCAACGGCTTGCCGCTTCGTCAGCAGGGGTCGGAACCCACTTGGTGGGTGTTGCCTGCTGGCGGATGCCCGGGCGTTTGGAGATGAATCGTGTTTGTCATTGATCGAAACCAGATGCAGATCCTGGACGCCCTGGCGGAGCGCGACTTCCACCGTGCGTTGATGGCCTTTGTCCGGAGGGAGCTGCCAGATCATACGGCTCATATGGAGGATGCGGAACTTCGCACGTTCATCCGTGAGTCACAGGCGCACGCGGAGCGGCATGGCATCGAGAGCGATCGAGGTGTTGCTCAGTATGTCTGCCTGGCGCTGGAGACGACCCCCGCGTTCGCGGATGATCCAAACATCTCCAAATTCTTGCATCTTCCTGGCATGTCTCCTGAGGTCCTCCTGGAGGAACTCGTTGATCTGCTCAACGAGATGCCGGAACACTGAACAGGTTCACCCATGCCCGCGCCACTGGCAATACCAGCCGTCATCGGAGGAGCTGCATGGTTGTACAGATCCTACAAGGCGTACAAAGCCTACAAGAAGCTCAAGCAGCTCAAGCAGCTCAAGGATGCTGCCGACGCGGCTCGTAAGCTCAAGCCGCTGCCGAAGCCTCCTCCAGTCAAACCGCCCGCGCCCAAGAGCCCCCCGGCTGCCGCGAAGAATGCACGCCGCTTTGGAGACCGCAAGAAGTGCAAGCAGAAATGCCCTTCCAAGGACAAGTGCAAGTACTGTGGGCGAAAGAAGCACGACACCTTCTACGAACGTGACATGGCGGAGCGCCGGAAAGCGCTACTGAGAGATGCAAGTGATCCCTCGAGCGAACTGGATCCCGTTGCGCGACAGTTCATCAAAGACACAGGCGGGAAGTCGGTCCCCGAGAACTACGAGGTTTCGCACGAGAAGCCTCTCTACACCAAGCCCTACTC
The DNA here is from genome assembly GCF_057119385.1 of Archangium sp. Taxonomy (NCBI): domain Bacteria; kingdom Pseudomonadati; phylum Myxococcota; class Myxococcia; order Myxococcales; family Archangiaceae; genus Archangium; species Archangium sp. Next base: position 54,851 of record NZ_DBNGVP010000064.1, read on the forward strand.
CGAACGCTGCAAATTAGACAAAGCCTGGAACATGAAGACTCAACCCAAGCCTGTACACCGGGCGCGGCACAAGAAGTGTGGTGACCAGTACCACGATTTTGGCCCTCCTCCCCGGAGCAAGGGCAAGTAGAGAGCCAACCTGCTCGAGTCGAAGGAGCCACCATGGATATCAAGCAGTTGGAGCGAGCATTCAAATCCGCCAGCCTGCCCACCGCCGAGGATGAGGAGCAGCATTCGCTCGTGCAGCAGCTTCTCAGTTCGAACGATACCGAGATCCTCCGATACCATTACGATCTGCTGCGCCAGCAGGAAAATTGGAGCCTGTTCTGCTGGCTGCGCAATGGATTCGCCAAGCGGGGGCCACAGGGGGAGGACTTTCTCCTCCAGGCTTTCGAAAAGGAAGAAGACCCGGAGATGAGAGGGACGATTGTCCACATCCTGGGACGTATGCGGAGCAAAGGTGCTCGGCCGCTCGCGCTCCGCCTGATCGCCAGCGACTCCGCGTCTCTGCATCACACCGCCGCTTATGTGTTGGGCTGGGTGGGGACCGCCGAGGATGTGCGGCTGCTGGAGGATTTGCTCTTGAGGGATTCCGAGTCCGAGGTGCGGGCCGACGCCGCCACGGCCCACTTCCAACTCGTCAACCGCATCCCGGAGGCGAAGGAGCGAGCCCTCCAGAGCCTCAAGCGCGGACTCATGCAGGAAAAGGAGGAGGAGGTCCTGGCCAGTATCATCATCAGCCTTCAGGACATCCTGAAGAAGCGTTTCGGGATGCGAGAGGACATCGACGAGCGGAAGATCACGGGCGATGTTGCCAAGGCCAAGGTCAAGGCGCTCGCGGCTCTGGCAAGCATTGGTACGACGTGAGCCTTCCCCAGGAGCGCTCGCCGCTCCTTCTCGGGGAGTGCACCCTGGTTCGCCATGGGTGTGCTCCCCGTCGTTTTTCGAGGGGGTTGTCGGATGAGGAGCTACATTTTCCCTGCAAAAATCCGCCGATAGTGTTTGACGCGATGCGGGTGGATGCCTAGGATTTCCGGAGGTTGTTCCGGTTTCCTGAGTTCCCCCGAAGGAGCTCCGTTCTGGAGGTTCCCGATGATCGCGCCTCAAGCCTCTCCTGGTATCGATCCGGGCCACGATGTCCTCCGGGCCAACCAGCTCATCGAAGCGGGGCTCTGGCTGCATCTGGGTGGGGACGCCGCGGGCGCGCGGAGCCTGTTCGTGCGCGCCCTGCAGCATGATCCGGACAACCGCCGGGCGCGGGAGTGGCTCACGAAGGGGGAGGGCGCGCGGGCCGTGGGACTGGTTACGGCGGCGCCGCCACCGTCCGTGAGGCCCATGTCCCTGACGTCCGTGCCTCCCCTGGTCTCGCAGTCCCGGCCCGCGCTGGAGGTGAGCGTGGTGGTGCTGGACGAGGAGGAAGTGGCTCCCGAGGCCGGGGGCCGCCACATCACCGCCGACGTGCTGGCCTTCCTCTCCGAGCCCGAGCCTCTCAAGCTGGCCGCGCCCGTGGCCGCCCGGCCCGTCGCGCCCGTGGCCGCGAAGGCTGTCGCGCCCGCTCCTGCTGCCGCTCGGCCCGTTGCTCCCGCGCCTGCTGCCGCCCGGCCCGTTGCGCCCGCGCCCGTAGCCGCCCGGCCCGCCGCGCCCGCTCCCGCGCCTGTTGCTGCCCGGCCCGTCGCGCCCGCACCTGCTGCCGCCCGGCCCGTTGCGCCCGCGCCCGTGGCCGCGAAGGCCGCGACTCCCGCGCCCGTGGCGCAGGCGGCCCCCCGCCAGGAGCTGCCCACGCTGCTGCAGGGGGTGGAGGATCTGCTCGCGCTCGGCGACGTGACGAGCGCCATGGAGCTGCTGCGCAAGGCGGAGCAGCTGGCGCCGGGTGATGCGCGGCTGGCGTCGGCGCGCGAGCGCTGCGTGCGTCAGCTGCAGGCCTCGCTGGAGGCGAAGCTGGGAGACCTGAAGCGGGTGCCCACGCTCAAGCTGCGCATGGCGGAGCTGATGAAGCTCAGCCTGGATCCCCGCGCGGGCTTCCTGCTGTCGCGCATCGACGGGAGCCTCAGCTTCGAGGCCCTCTTCTCCGTCTCCGGCATGTCCCGGCTGGACACGCTGCGCGTCCTGGCCCACCTGCTGGACCGGGACATCATCGCCATCCGCTAGCTAGTTGAAGCGGAACACGCGGAAGCCGTAGTTCCCCGTCACGCCCCCGTCCGAGTACATGACGAGGTAGAGCGTGGTGGTGCTGGCCGCGCGGATCTCCACGAACGAGCTCTTCCACGTGTAGAAGGGCGTCTTCACGTCCTCCTTGGTGAAGCCGGCCATGGCGGGCACCACGCGGCTGGTGTCGAACTCGATCCGGTACAGGACGTCCTTCGTGACGGAGATGGCGAACCAGTCCTCGTCCTGATCGTACTCGAGGCGCCCGTTGCGGTCGGTCGGCGAGGAGGTGCCGGCCACGTCCGGGACGATGGTGGTGGCCTCCGTCGAGCTGTCGCCGTGCACGTCCTCGCCCACGGGGGTGAGGGTGAGGGCGTACTGGCCGGTGCCGGGGGACGGGTCGAACGGCGAGTGGCTCATGCGCACGTAGTAGGGCGCGGTGGCGCGGGCCTTGAACCCCACCTGGGCCTTGGGCCGGCCGTCCTTCGAGGTGATCCACTGGCCGCCCTGATCGAAGACGTCGAGACGCGGCATGAGCGAGCCGGAGCCGGGCTCCACGGTGACGCTGTAGACGGTGCGCAGCTTGCCGTCGACGCGGAAGAAGTCGTAGTCGCCCACCGGCTCGATGGTCTGCAGGCGCTGCACGGTGGCGTCGGAGGCGAGCAGGACGGCGCGGGTCAGGCAGTCATCCGGCTCGGAGGTGTCGCCGGCGTGCTCGGGGCAGTTGAGGGTGGTGATGGCCTCGCACACGCCGCTGGGCCGCAGGATGGTGCCCTGCTTGCACAGACAGCGCGCGTTGCCTGCCTCGTTGACGCACAGGGTCTTGTCGCCCTGGGTGCAGGGGTTGGGATCGCACGGATCGTCCGGCGTCTGGTCAGGGCCACTGGTCACCAGGCAGCCGGTGCCGAGCACGGCGGCCAGGGGAAGGAAGAGGAAGCGGGAGAGGGGGGAGTGCATGGCTAACGGCTCCGACGGGCCTGGGCGCCCGTTTCTTCATCGGGGGGAGGAGTGGGGGCGCGGTCGAGCGGATCCTCCACCTCGGAGGCCTGCTCGCGGCGCTGGCGGTACTGCTCGCGCACATAGGCCACGAGCTGATCCAGATACGAGGAGAGGGGAGGGCAGCGGATGCCGGTGCCGTCCAGCAGCTCCAGGGTGTTGTGGCAGTTGTAGATGGCCAGGTGGTTGACGTAGCTGAGGGCGGCGCGCTGGGGGCGGGCCAGCTTCTCCAGCACGGGCAGGCGCATCATCACGTCCGCGGCGCGGGCCGAGAGGTTGAAGCGGGGCAGCTTCTTGTTGGCCTTCTCGGCGATGAGCTCGTAGACGCGGCGGGCGCTCATCGGGTTGGGGTCCACCAGGTGGAAGGTGCGGCCCACGGCGCGCTCGTCGTGCGACAGCGCCCACACCGCGTTCACCACGTAGTCCACCGGCACCACGTTGAGCGGGGCCACGCCGTTGCCGGGCAGCGGCAGCGGCACCACCAGCGGGCTCGTCACCAGGAGGATGCCCAGGTAGTAGGGGCCCTCGAAGCGGTCGATCTCCCCCGTGCGCGAGTCCCCCACCACGCTGCACGGCCGGAAGATGGTGGTGGGCAGGGTGGTGGCGGCGCGCTGGACGAGCTTCTCCGCCTGGAACTTGGTCTCCTCGTAGACGTTGCGGAAGCCCTGGCCGCAGTCCAGCTCGTCCTCGGCGATGACGCCCACGCGATCACCGGAGACGTGGCAGGAGGAGAAGTGGTTGAAGCGCTGCAGGTGCTCGCAGTCGCGCGCCAGCTCCAGCACGTTGCGCGTGCCGTCCACGTTGATGCGCCAGGCCGTCTCCTTGGGCACGCCCATGTAGAAGACGGCGGCCAGGTGGTAGATGTGCGTCACCCGCTCGCACAGCCGCTGGTATTCCTCGCCGGACAGGCCCAGGTGCATGTCCACGATGTCGCCGGTCAGCAGCTCCAACGTGGCCCCGGTGCCCCGCAGCTGGGAGGCGAGCTTCTGCGCCTCCTTCAGGTGCTTGGGCTGCACCAGGGCGTAGACGTGGGCCTTGGGCTCCTCGCGGACGATGTGCTCAATCAGCCGTTTGCCGATGAAGCCGGGGTAGCCGGTGACGAAGTACGTCCCGGCCTTGCCTCGGGGCTCCTTGCGCTTCTCGCTCATGGGCGGCGGAGCATACCCGTCCCTCAGCCGCGCGCGAGCATGGCGCGCCACACCTCTTCCACCCGGGCCCGGGTTGTCCCCAGATCTCCCGAGTTGTCCACCAGCCAGGTCGCATGCGGGCGTTTCTCATCGAGTGGGAGCTGAGCGGCCAGCCGGGCCTCCGCCGCCGCCTCGTCCAGGCCGTCCCGGCCCATCAGCCGGGCCTTCTGCACCTCGCGGGGCACCCACACCAGCACCACCCCGTTCATCGCCTCGTGCAGCCGGTTCTCGATGAGCAGGGGCGCGTCGTAGACGATGAGCTCCACCCCCTGGGCGGCGAGCGCATGGGTGCGCAGGAGGAACTGCTGGCCGATGAGCGGGTGGAGGATGGTGTTGAGGGCGGCCCGCTCCCTGGCGTCCCCGAAGACGCGCTCGCCCAGCTTCGCCCGGTCCAGGCGGCCCTCCGCGTCCAGCACGCCCGGGAAACGCTCGGCCACGGCCTTCAACCCGGGGGTGCCCGGCTCCACCACCTCGCGGGCGATGACGTCCGCGTCCAGCACCTGGGCGCCCAGCTCGCGCAACATCCGGCTCACGGTGCTCTTGCCGGAGGCGATGCCCCCGGTCAGTCCATAGAGCTTCACGTGCGGCGCCTACTTTCCGGCCGGCTGGGGCGTGAAGATGAACGAGTGCACCGTCTTGCCGTCCTCGTTGAGGAACACGGCCAGCCCCAGCTTCGCGTAGAGCATGTAGGTGCGGAAGTCGTCGGTGAGCTTCTTCTGGTAGCAGGGGCCGGCTGGCGCCTTGCCGGGCGGGCAGGCGTTGCCGTAGGTGCTCTCCACCGACTCCTTGTCGATGACGGGGCCGGGGAAGACGTCGATGCGCTCGACGAGCTGCGTGCCCGGGTCCACCTTGAACTGCACCTGCTTGGTGCCCTTGATGGCCTTCTGGTCGAAGTAGGCGATGATCTCCTTGCCTTCGGCGGTGACGGTGCGCGAGGGCTCCCCGAACTTCTGGATGACCTGCTCCCGCTTGGTCTGTCCGGGTTCCACTCCCTGCCACGGTTTGGCCAACACGGGCGCGGCGGCGAGGAGCACGGCGACGATGGCGATCGTTCTCATCTCCACAGGTGTAACGGATCCCCCCGCGCCGCCTCAAGCTCCCCCCACTTCGTCCGGGAGGTCACAAGAGCGCCAGGTTTCGCACCTCCGCCTTGCCCCCTGGGGGGTCGTCTGCTAGTGACCCCACCGATGCGCGCTCGCGGCTCCTGGATCCTGTCCTTCGCCCTCGCCCTCGCTCTCTCCCTCTCCGGCGCCGCCCTGGCCGCCGATTTCCTCGGCCCGGAGAGCTGCAAGGGCTGCCACCCGGCCGCCTATGACGCCTGGATGCAGTCCAAGCACGCCCGGGCGGGGGACTCGCTCTCCGAGGCCCAGCAGAAGGACGCGCGGTGCCTGTCCTGCCACGCGCCGGACCAGGCCTCGCAGGGCGTCAGCCACGTCACCTGCGAGACGTGCCATGGCGGGGGTCAGTACTACTCGCCTGGCTACGTGATGAAGGACGCCGAGCTGGCCCGGCTGGTGGGCCTGGTGGACCCCTCGGAGAAGGCCTGCCGCAACTGCCACGACGCGTCCTCCCCGTCCCTCAAGCCGTTCAATTTCGTCGAGTCGCTCAAGGCCATCGACCACTGGTCGGCCGCGCGCACCGGCAAGTCGGCCCGGGCCGAGAGCCCCTCGCCCGAGCCCACGAAGAAGAAATAGCGTGATCAAGATTCTCGAAGCCCGTTTCGTCACCACCGCGGTGGAGCCCAAGGGCTACCCCACCAGCCCCGCCCCCGAGGTGGCCTTCGTGGGCCGCTCCAACGTGGGCAAGTCGTCCATGATCAACGCGCTGGCCGGCCGCAAGAAGCTGGTGCGCGTCTCCAACACCCCCGGCCGCACCCGCGCCCTCAACTTCTTCGACGTGGACGTGGAGCGCGGCACCAGGCGCCACACCGTGCGCTTCGCGGACCTGCCCGGCTACGGCTTCGCCAAGGTGAGCAAGACCGAGCGCGCCGAGTGGCAGAAGATGATCACCTCGTACCTGGAGAAGCGCCGGGACTTGAAGATCGTGGTGAGCATCATCGACGCCGAGGTGGGGCCCACCCCGGACGACTTCCAGACGCTCGACTACCTCCAGGAGTCCAACCGGCAGATCCTCGTGGTGGCCACGAAGATCGACCGGATGCCCAAGGCGCGCCGCAAGCCGCGCCTGCAGGCGATCTCCGAGGAGCTGTCCCTGCCCCGGGAGGCGGTGATGCCCTTCTCCGCCACGGAGAAGCTGGGCTTCGACGAGGTGTGGGACGCGTTGCTGAACACCTTGACGGAGTGAGTGAGCCCCGTGTCCAACGGAAACGGAAGCAAGGGCAACGGCAGTGACATCCAGCAGGCGCTGAGCACCCTGCGGCGGCAGCTCGCCTCGCTCCCCGCGAAGCAGCGGCTGGATGCCCTCATCGAGTCGCGGGACGCGCGGGCGCTGGTGCGCTCGCTGCCCGCGGAGGACCTGTACTTCACCCTCATGGAGGTGGGGCTGGCGGACTCGACCGAGCTCGTCCAGCTGGCCTCACCCGAGCAGTTCCTCACCTTCGTGGACCTGGGCGGATGGAAGAAGGATCAGGTGGACCTGCACCAGGTGCTCACCTGGCTGCGCGCCGCGCGCGGGGACGAGGCCGAGGACTTCCTGCGCAAGCTGCGCAAGGTGGACACCGAGATCTTCGAGCTGCTGGTGCGCGAGTTCACCCTCATCCACGACCTGGAGGAGAACCCGGACGTGCACGTGGAGGGCGTGACGCTGGAGACGCCCGAGGGCCGCTACCTGGTGGAGTTCAAGGGCGTGGAGGGGCCGGAGCTGGCGGCCATGCGCTCCATCCTCAACGACATCATCGCGGACAACCCCTTCGAGGCGGTGCGCTTCCTCGAGGCCACGCGCTGGGAGGTGCCGGGCGAGCTGGAGGAGTCCGCCTACCGCTTCCGCACGGGCCGGCTGCAGGACCTGGGCTTCCCCTCGTTGGAGGAGGCGGCGCGGCTCTTCGGCCGGGTGGACACGGGGCCCACGCCGGCTCCGGCGGCCGTCGCGGCGCTCGTGGCCACGCGGGCGCAGCCGGACTACCTGGATGCCGCCTTCCGGGCCCTGGAGGACGTGGAGCGGGAGAACCTGGAGGGCGAGCTGCGCTACCTGGCCAACGCCACGCTGGTGGCGGAGGTGGAGGATCCCGGGGACCTGGACGCCATCCGCCGCGTGGGCGAGATGGTGCGCGACTACCTGCTGCTGGGCCTGGAGCACCTGACGGGAGGAGACCCCACCAAGGCCGCGCAGGTGGTGCGCGACACGGAGACGCGGCGCGTCTTCCAGGTGGGCTTCTCCCTGACGCTGGCGCTCAAGTTCCGCGCGGACCGGCTGATGAAGCAGCCGCTGGCGCAGGTGGACGGCATGCCGCTGCTCTTCGCGGAGGAGGCCGCCGCCGTCGAGGCCCTGCGCCGCAAGCGCCCGCGCCGCACGTTGAAGGTGCCCGGGGCGGAGCCGGTGCCCTTCCGCTCGAGGCGCGAGCTGGCGGCCAGCGAGGAGGTGCTGGCGCGCGCCGAGGCCCAGGTGGCGCTGCTGGGCGCGCTGCTCGGGGGCACGGAGAAGAAGGCGCGCGAGGTGCTGGCCCTCTTCGGCGTGGAGGCGCGCGTGCTGGGCGTGGAGCGCTTCTTCGCCGCCGCCGTGGCCCTGGCCCTGTTGGAGGGAAAGGTGGGGCCGAGGCCGGTGCCGTCGGCGCGGCGGGACGCGCTGGGCGCGCTGCTCTTCGAGGGCACCCCGGAGGCCCCGCGGCTGCGCGCGGACGTGGCCGAGCGGGTGGTGGCGGTGCTGGAGCCGGCGGTGCCCGAGTCCTCCCGGCCCGAGCTGCGCCGGCTCGTGGCCGCGACGCTCGCCCGGCTGCTGGAGGAGCTTGCTCCGTCGTTCCTCCAGGAGGGCAAGTTGAACCCCATCGCCTCCGTTCTCCTGCCCATCGAAGGCGGAGAGCCGTAATCCTTTCAGTCCCACCTCCCGTGGGTACCAGCCCCCCTGATCGCTAAGGGCCTGGATCCACGGGCCTTTGTCCTCACGGGCCGCTGGCATATCGCCTGCTAGCGGATAGGACGTCCATAGAGTTGTACCTATGGCCTCTGTGTTTCCGTGGTGACGAACGGAAGGTACTTCCGGGCTGGGCGGGAGGAGGACGGGATGGGGTTGGGCGACAAGGCGGAACGCCGGGACGTGGTGTCCTTCTATGCGCTGACCGCCTTCGCGGCGCTGCTGTACATGGTGCCGCAGGCGTGGATACCCGCGTTGGCGCCGTTGCGGCTGGCGCTGCTGACATCGGGGTTGGCGGCGGGGTTCATGGCGTTGAGGCGGGTGGGGCGCGCGGAGCCGCTCTCCTTCGATGGGATGCGCGGGGTGGCGCTGCTGTGCTTCGCGGGGCTGGCGCTGGCCTCGGTGACGTGGTCGGTGAATCCGGAGGTGAGCCGCTTCACGGCCATCGAGCTGCTGAAGCTGACGGCCATCTACCTGACGCTGGTGAACGTGGTGACCACGCCCAAGCGGCTGGCGGTGGTGTGCGGGGCGGTGGTGGTGGCCTCGATGGTGACGTCCCAGGGCGTCCTCCACACGTACTTCACCGGCACGCCCGAGACGCTGGTGGAGGGCTACCGCGCGCACTGGGTGGAGGTGTACGCGGACCCCAACCGCTCGGCGATGAACCTGGCGCTGGTGGTGCCGCTGGCGGTGGCCTTCCTGGCGCGCAAGGAGAGCGGCTGGCTGTGGCGCGGGGCGTGCGCGCTGGCCATCGCCCTGGCGGTGGTGGCCATCGTCTTCACCTACTCGCGCGGTGGCTTCATCGGCCTGTCGGTGGCCATGGCCCTGTGGGCGATGCGTGAGCAGAAGAAGCTGCGCTCGGTGCTGCTGGGCGTGGCGCTCGCGCTGGGCCTGGTGGTGTTCGCGCCCAAGAGCTACTGGGAGCGCAACCAGACGGTGGCCACCTTCCAGGAGGACGCCTCGGCCATGGGCCGCGTGTACGCGTGGCAGGTGACGTCGCGCATCAGCCTGGACAAGCCGCTGCTGGGCGTGGGCGTGGGCGCCTTCCGCTACGCCTGGCACCTGTACGCGCCTCCCCAGGCCACGCGCGCCTACGTGGCGCACAACGTCTTCCTGGACGTGATTGGAGAGCTGGGCTGGTTGGGCCTGGGGCTCTTCCTGCTGTTCGCCGGAGGCGCGACGGGAGGGGCCTTCGAGGCCTCGCGCAACTCGCGGGTGGGGTGGCTGGCCCGAGGGCTGGCGGCCTCCATGGCGGGCTATCTCATCTGTCAGTTGTTCGCCGGGTACATCCTCTCCGCGCACCTGTACGTGCTGTTCGGCCTGGCGGCCTGCGCGCAGCGCATCGCCCGGGCGGCGGAGGCGGAGGAGCCGTCGAAGGTTCCAGAGGTCAAGGGTCGGCTGGTCGCGAGCTGGGAGGGCTCCAACCATGCGGCGTGAGGAAGCACGGATGGCGGAGGAACCCCTGCGCCTGGTGCAGTTCACCAAGTCGTTCCACATCGGAGGGACGGAAGTCCAGGTGGTGGAGTTGCTGAGGGGCCTGCCGCCCAGCTACCGCGTGCAGCTGGCGGTGCTGCAGGACCAGGGGCCGTTGATGGAGTCGGTGCTGAAGCTCGGCTTCGCGCCGGAGGTGTTCCCCCTGAATGGCTCGCTGGCGCGGCCCAACTCGGCGCTGCAGGTGCTGCGGCTGGCGCGGTGGTTCCACGGCCAGCGGGTGGAGCTGGTGCACGCGCACGACTTCTACTCGACCATGCTGGTGGTGCCCGCGGCGAAGCTGGCGGGGACGAAGGTGATCGTCGGGCGGTTGGACCTGGCGCACTGGCACGGGACGGCGAGGCGGGCGCTGCTGCGCAGCCTCACGCGCATGGCGGACCACGTGGTGGGCAACGCCGAGGCCATCCGCCGCATGCTGGTGGAGGAGGAGGGGCTGCCGCCGGACCGGGTGTCCGTCATCCCCAACGGCCTGGACCTGGCGCGCTTCGATGCGCGGATGCGCGAGGGATTGAAGGCCCCGCTGCCGGACACGCGGGGCGCGCCGGCGGTGGTGCACGTGGCGAACATGAACCACCCGGTGAAGCGGCAGGAGGATCTGCTGCGGGCGCTGGCGATGGTGCGCCTCAAGGGACAGGTGTTGCACGCCTTCCTGGTGGGGGATGGCCCGCGGCGGCCGGAGCTGGAGCGGCTGGCGGGCTCGCTGGGGCTGACGGACACGGTGCACTTCCTGGGACACCGGGCGGACGTGCCGGCCATCCATGCCCGGGCGGACTTCGGGGTGCTGTGCTCCACGGCGGAGGGCATGTCCAACGCGGTGATGGAGGGCATGGCGGCGGGGCTGCCCATGGTGGTGACGCGGGTGGGCGGCAACCCGGAGCTGGTGGCGGACGGGGAGCGGGGCCTGGTGGTGCCGCCCCTGAGGCCCCAGGCCATGAGCGAGGCCTTCGGCACGCTGCTGGCGGACCGGGAGCTGGGCCGCCGCATGGGCGCCGAGGCGCGCGCCTTCGTGGAGCGCGAGCTGTCCCTGGAGCGGCTGGTGCGCCGGCACGACGTGTTATACCGGCGGGTCGCGCGGGGCGGGTGAAATCGTTTTTCCGGCGCCTCGTAGGAGAGGGGGACAACCTTCACCTACGAGGCCTCCGCCGTGAATCTCGCCCTGCTGCTGCTCCTTGCCGCCACGCCCGCCCCTCAGTCCTGGCGGTTCGAGACCGATGGCACGCCGAAGGTGAGCGTCTCCAACGTCAACGGCTCCATCCAGGTGGACGCGGTGAACGGGAAGACCGTCTCGGTCGAGGTGACGCAGAAGGGCGGTGACGCCGAGCGCGCCCAGTACCCCATCGAGGTGAAGCAGGACGGGGACGAGGTGACGGTACGGATGTGCTGCGGCTCCTGCTCGAAGAAGCTCTCCAACTGCAACAACCCGCCGGAGGCGCACTTCGTGGTGAAGGTACCGCGCGACTCCTCGCTGGAGGCGAGCTCGGTGAACGCGCCGGTGAAGGTGTCCGGCGTGACGGGCGAGCAGGAGGTGTCGGTGGTGGCCGGTGACGTGTCGGTGAAGGGCTCGCGCGGCAAGCTCGAGGTGGCCGCGGTGAGCGGCAACGTGGAGCTGGTGCCCGAGGCGCTCGGGGACACCGAGGTGAGCACCGTGTCCGGCAACGTGAAGCTGAAGCTGCCCAGGGGCGCGGGCGCCAACGTGGAGTTCTCCTCGGTGGGCGGCAGCTTCAACGGGCGCGATGTGAGCCTGGGCTCCACCCGCCAGAAGTACGGCAACGGCGAGCACGACGTGGAGGTGAGCACCGTGGGCGGAGCTCTCGACGTGCAATCCGAGCAATAGTTGTTGTAGAAATCACTTCACGCCCCGTGCGTCCACAGGGCGGTGAGAGGCGCTCGCCGGTTGCACTCCAAGGAGCCGGCGAGCGCCTTGTTTTTCGGAGGCCTTCACCGCCTCGGTGGGTGGGCTCCACCTGCTGTGACCGCGCAGCGTAGAGGGGGGAAAAAGGAGCCACTCCGGCTGGGGCTGTGCCGCCACGCCCTCCCTGCCAGCCGCCTGGACCTGGCTGGCACTGGCCTCGTTGCTCGGCGGGCGAGGGCTCAGCTCTCCCCGGAAGCCTGGTGGCCCCGCTCCTGCTCACCGCGGCCGTGCGCCCCCACGTGCCTGATTCCTCCCCGCGGGCTACAGCTCCTCAGGGGGGGTGTCACTCTGGCAATACACACCCGAAAGGACCTGGAGGGAATAGGTTTGTGAGCTGCTGGGCCCGGACAGCAGATAGAAGGTGTGGGGTCCGGGCGCGAGCGACACGCTGAGCGTGTACTTGCGGATGGCGGAGGTCGTGGGCGAGGGCGACTGCACTCCCGTGAGGTTCCCGTCAACGAGCATGGACAAGCTGGTGTAATACAGTGCGGTGGTCGAGTTCAGCTTGACGCTCACGACACTGCCTCGTTGAGAGTAGCAGTGCGACCAGCTATCGGCGATGATCAAGGGCCCCAGCAATTGCGCCGTCTCTTGCTCCGGGCCAGGGGATTTCCAGGACACCAGCAAGAACGTCGAAGCCATCAGGATGATCCGGGCGGTCACCATGTGAGTGATTCCTTTTGAGGCGGGTTCACTCACCAGCCTAGCACGATTTTCATGGAAAACGGCTTTTTGTGGGTGGTGGGTGGCAAGATGGGTGAAGTCCTACGAAATGCCCCGCCGGAGCTACCCCACGCTCGCTGAACTGCTCGCCCCGGGACGGCGCCGCGCCGAAGTAGCGGCAGGCTCGGCTCGACGTCCTGGCCCGTGCCTGGTGTGGAGGCAGGCGCCGGGTGTTGGCGTAGGTGACAGCAGCCGGCGGGGATGCTCGCTCGTCACGGGGGTGCCTACCTTGTCCTGAAGGATCATCGCTGCCTGGCTGCCAGGCAGGGGGTGAGACGTGGGCAAGTGGCTGGGGCTGGCTTTCGTGGCACTGCTGGTGCTTCTCGGGCTGGGGGCGGTGGGCTCGTACAACTCCCTGGTGCGGCTCGAGCAGGCGGTGGACGCGCAGTGGGGCCAGGTGGAGAACGTGTACCAGCGCCGGTTGGATCTGGTGCCCAACCTCGTCGCCACGGTGAAGGGCGCCGCCAGCTTCGAACAGCAGACCTTGACCCAGGTGATCGAAGCGCGGGCGAAGGCCAGCCAGGTGAGCCTCACGGCGAGCAGGGAGCTGCTCGAGGAGCCCGCGGCCTTCCAGCGGTTCCAACAGGCGCAGCAGAACCTCTCGGGCGCGCTGTCGCGGCTGCTGGTGACGGTGGAGCGCTACCCCGAGCTGCGCGCGACGGAGAACTTCCGCGAGCTGCAAGCGCAGCTGGAGGGAACGGAGAACCGCATCGCGGTGGAGCGGATGCGCTTCAACGATGCGGCGCGGGCCTTCAACACCCGGCGCAACAGCTTCCCCACGGTCCTCTTCGCCGGATTCTTCGGCCACCGGTTCGCCGAACGGCCGTACTTCCAGGCGGAGCCAGGGGCGAGCAAAGCCCCCCAGGTGCGGTTCTAGGCCGTGCACACGAAGGCGCGAGGGGCGGGGCTGGCCGCCATCCTCCTGGGCCTCGCGGCGCTCGCGGCCTCGTTCCAGCCGCCTCCGGCACCGGCACGCTGGGTCACCGACACCGTGGGCTTCCTCTCGGAGCCGACGCGGCGCGCCCTGGATGCACGGCTCGAGCGGTACGAGCGGGACACGGGCCGCCAGGTGATTGTCTGGATTGGCGAGAGCACCGGGGACGTCCCGCTCGAGGAGTGGGCCGCACGGACCTTCGAGGCGTGGGGGATTGGCGGCAAGGGGCGGGACGATGGCGCCGCGCTCTTCGTGTTCGCCAAGGATCGCCGGCTCCGGATCGAGGTGGGCTACGGCCTCGAGCCGGTGGTGCCGGATGCCATCGCCTCGCGGCTCATCCAGCAGGAGGCGACTCCCCGGCTTCGGGCGGGGGATCCGGATGGGGCGGTGAGCGCCACCGTCGGGGCCTTGCTGGGGGCGCTCGGCGGAGAGACCTCTCCCCCGCCCGCCGCGCCCCCCGTCCGCCCCTCCCTCCCCGCGCTCGGAACGGGACAGCTCATCCTGTTCGGGGTGCTGGGTCTGCTCCTGCTCGTGTTCCTCGTCACCCACCCGCGCATGGCGCTCTTCCTGCTCTTCCAGATCATGAGCAGTAGTGGCTCGGGAGGTGGACGGCGCGGCGGAGGGGGCGGCGGATTCCGCGGAGGCGGTGGGCGCTCGGGCGGCGGAGGCGCGAGTGGTTCCTGGTGAGAGGAGGCGGAGCACACATGGGGCCGATGACCCGAAGGCAGATCCTCCAGCGGATGGAGCTCCCACGGGTGGAGGAGGCGCTGCGGGCCGCCGAGCGGCGAAGCTCGGGGGAGATCCGCGTCTCGCTCGTGCCCTTCTTCTGGGGAGACGTGAGGCGCGCGGCCGAGCGCGCCTTCCACCGGCTGGGGATGACGGCCACGCGCGAGCGCAATGGGGTGCTCATCTTCGTCGTCCCGGCGCGGCGCCGGTTCGCCATCATCGGGGATGAAGGCATCCACGCCCGGGTGGGACAGGACTTCTGGGAGCACGTGTCACGACTCCTCGCCAGACACTTCCAGGCCGGAGACTTCACCACCGGGCTGGTGGAGGGCATCCGGGAGATTGGCGAGCGGCTCGCCGTGCACTTCCCGTCCGCTGGCCCCCGCGACGAGAACGAGCTGCCCGACGAGGTGGACCTGGGCCAGCCCGTGTAACGCATTCACGTTTCGCTGGCTTGCACTCACGGCAAGGACTCCCCGGGCGGCCGCTGGACGGGCGAGGTGGCGCGCGAGCCCATGGCCGAGGTGGATCGCCACGCCGGGCGGAAAATGTTGATTTCAGTGCAATCAAGGAATATAGGAGATGGCCGCGAAACACACATTCCGTGTGAAACTTGATGGGAGTCACCATGAGCATTCGTTCCAACTCGACCACCTGGGGACAGGCGCTGGCGGCGGCCGCTGCGCTGGGACTGCTGGGGCCTGCCACTGCCTCCGCGATGACGCTGCCCGGCCTCAACATGGACGGCTATTGCAAGCAGACCTACGGCTCCTCCGCGTATGCGACGCTGACGCAGAACAACGCTTTTGGTTGGACCTGCCGCCTCAACGGCTCTGACTACTCCATGAACCTCAACGCCGCGTGCCAGCAGCAGCACACGGGCGGGTACTCGGCGGACTATCTCAACTATTCCGACCCCTACTCCTGGTACTGCACGCTGCGCACGACGTACAGCAGCATGAACGGCAGCAGCCTCACCCAGTACGTGTGGAGGGGAACGAAGATCGCGCTGATGACGACGGATCGTGCCTGTTCCACGCCCTCGCTGATGAAGATCGTCGACGGGGTGGACCTCGGGTACACCTTCTACCGGAACGCCACCAACCGGGATCCCCAGACCTGGACTCCCACCGTCTACCAGGGGCGGAACGTCATGGCCGGGCTGCCCTCGGGCACCCTGAGCGCCTGCGGTACCAACTTCAGCGCCTGCGGTTATATCGGCTTCACCGGTGTCGAGTTCCGCGACACCACCTTCAACACCCTCTGCAACGCCGCCAACGGCGATCAGTACGATCAGACGCCGTACTACGAGCTGGGCCGCAACTTCTGGTTCTACGGCGACAAGCTCGAGTACAAGGGGACGGATGACACGGGCTCCATCACGACCGGGTACGCGGTGGCGATGCGCTTCCTGGCCATGGACTACGCGGGAGTGAGCGCGAAGGGGGCCCCGTTCGGCTCGACGTCCTTCTCCACCATGCGCTCGGCCATCACGGGGCTGGTGGACACCTACCGCACCAACTCGTCCCTCACCTGGAGCAACACGCTCAAGCTCGGCACGGCGCCGTCCAATTCCTATGGCCTGAAGGGCACGGACTTCTTCGCTTCCTTCGTGCTGCGCCTGCACCGCGTGCATGGCTCCAACTTCATCAACCAGCTCTGGCAGAAGGCGGCCCTCCGGGGGAACGCCGCCACCACCCAGGATGCGGTGGACAACTTCGTCATCGCCGCCAGCCAGGCCGCCAACGCCAACCTGTACAATCTCTTCAGCACCACCTGGAAGTGGCCGGTGAGCAGCACCGCGCAGAGCTACCTCCAGAGCACGCTCGGCAGCCCGGTGAGCACCACGCCGTACCTCTGACGGTTCCGGGGCTCTTCTCCTCCGCGCTCCTGGCCTCCCGAGGCCGGAGCGCGGAGTCGTTTGGGCCCGTCATCCGCATCCGCGAGGAGGAGCGGAAGCGCATCTTCGGGCGCTTCGAGCGCGCGGTGCCGGCCCGGCACTTCGGAGGCGTGGGCCTGAGGACTGTGCGTGAAGATCAGGAGCGGTATAACCGGAAAGGTGTGCTATACCGGGAATACTGGAGGAGGCGATGAACGAGATGCGAGGGCAGTCCTGGAAGAGGAAGGGGCGGCAGGCCCTGGCCGTGCTGGCACTCACCCTGGGGGCCTGCGGGCCGGCGCAGCCGCTCGATGAGGGCGAGGCGCAGTGGCCGGCGGAGGTGACGGGCCATGAGGTGACGGGCCATGAGGTGACGCCCACGGGCCCCTTCTTCAATGACGCACCGCTGGAGCCCCCCTCCCGCCCGGGTGGAGTGCGTGCGCTGGCCACCTGTGATCCCAACGCGCTCTCCCTCACGTGGCCCCTGCGCAACTCCGGCGGGACGTCCTGGGTGGTGAACAACTGGGTGGATGACAACCAGACCGCCGGCACCATCCAGGACTTCATGGGGAACACGGGCGGTCTGGCCGCCACCTACGACAACCACGGCGGCATCGACATCGACACCGCGTCCTTCGCCGAGACGGACAACGACTCGGCCCTGGTGTACTCGGCCTCCCCCGGCGTGGTGGAGAGCGTCGTGGACAGCCGGTACGACCGCAACGACGCGTGCCTCGACGGCGGCTGGAACGCCGTCACCGTGCGGCACGCCAACGGCTTCCTGCTCATGTACGGCCACATCAAGCGCGGCTCGGCGCGCGTCAAGGTGGGGGACACGGTGCAGACGGGCACCCTGCTGGCCACCGTGGCCAGCTCGGGCTGCTCGACGAACCAGCACCTGCACTTCGAGGTGCGCGACTGCAACAACCGCATCGTCGACACGATGCGCAGGACCTCCAACACCTGGGTCCAGGGCGTGCCCGATGATCCCTGGACCAACGCCCCCGCCTACTACGGGCCGCCCGGCGTGCTCGCCATCCGCCTCGCCCAGGACAGCTACCCCGACTGGTGGCGGATCAACGAGCCCCGCTACGACGTCGGCGTCTTCAAGCCCGGCAGCCCCTTCTACGTGGGCATCGGGCTGTCGGCGCTCGGCTCCAACATCAACGGCCCGGGCGTGACGGCACCGCCCCGCGGCGCCGATACGCTCAGCTTCGTCATCAAACGGCCGGATGGCACCGTCTTCGCCGGCCCGGTGACGTGGAGCCCCGGCTCCGGCAGCCGCTACAGCCACAAGTACACGTCCTGGGGGAGCTGGACGCTGCCGGACCTCCCCGGCCGCTGGCGCGTGGAGGCGAGTGTCAACGGCGTGCTGTACCGCGTGCGCTACTTCACCGTCGCCGACGCGGAGCAGCACACCTCCCGGCTGGGGGACCAGGTGCTCATCAGCCGGCTCCCCGAGGCCTCCGTCCAGAACGTCCTCGGCGAGATGTCCACGCTCGGCCGCCGGCCGGTGCGCCTGGACGCGTACGACGTCAACGGCTCCGTCTATTTCAACCTGCTCTTCAAGTCCGCGGATGGCGTGAAGTGGTCGGCGAAGACGGGCCTGGATGGCAGCCAGTACCAGAGCGAGTTCGATCTCCAGGTGGGCACCTACCAGCGCCGGCCGGTGTCGCTGGACAGCTACGTGAGCGGCGGCGTCCTGCGCTACGCCTCGCTCTTCACCGACGAGCCGGGCCCGGCCTGGTTCGCGGAGCACCAGCGGACGGACGCCCAGCAGGCGGCGACCCAGAGCGGCCTGGCCACGGGGTGGAGGCCGGTCATCGTGTCGGGCGCCACCGTGAACGGGACGCGCTACTACGCCTCGGTCTACCAGTACGAGCCGGGCGTCGCGTGGGCCGCGGACAACCACCTCACCCAGAGCGAGTACCAGACGATGTTCAATGCCCAGATGGCGCTGGGCCGCGCCCCCGTCTACCTGGACGGCTATGTCGACGGAGGCGTGGCGCGGCTGTCCGCCATCTTCGCGCCCATCCCCACCGCCCTGGTGGCCCGCCACAACCTGACGGCCCCGTGGCTGCGGCTCGACATGCGCCAGTACGACGACGACGGCTTCGCCGCCACCGTCCTCACCGGGTACTCGAACGGCGGCACCCCGACCTTCGCCGCCGTGTGGCAGCGGCCCTCCCTGTCCTTCAGCGCCTCGGGAGCCGTCCCGGACCGGATGTGCCTGTCCGTGAACGAGCCGGGCGATGCCGTGTGGAGCAACAACTACCTGTGCGGGGACAGCTCCGTGGACTACCCGCTGCGCTGGTTCACCTCCGGCGTGAGCGGCCTGGACCTCACGCAGCAGACCTGCACCCTCATCCGCGAGCCGAGCGATCCGGACGGCTGGGACAACAACTACCTGTGCCGGACGAACCGCAGCAACCTGCGGCTGAGCTGGACGAGCGTGGGCGCACCGCCCGGCAATGGTGAGCAGTGCGTGAGGTGGTACGAAGGCTCGGACGTGGCGGAGGGCTGGGACGACAACTATCTGTGCTACGGCACCGTCCCCAGCAACGACCCGTGCGCCAACGCCATCGAGCTCCCGGTGCAGCCGGGGACGCTGTCGCTGACGGGCTCCACGGAGCGCGCCTCCCAGGATGGGCTCCCCTCGTGCTCGGCCGCCAGCGACGTGTTCTACAAGTTCACCCTCACTTCCTCGAGGACGGTGACGCTCGACACCTTCGGCTCCGGCTACGACACGTACGTGGGAATCACCCAGAGCTGCGGCCAGGCGCCCCTGGCGTGCAACGATGACAGCGACGGCACGCGCCAGTCCAAGCTCACCCAGACGCTCGCGCCCGGTACCTACTACGTGACGGTGGGTGGGTACTCGACCTTCACCGGCGACTACACCCTCAACTTCACCCGTTAGTCCCACGGGAGGGCGGGCCGCCACTCGCGGGCGGTGGCCTGCCCCTCCCGGTTGGCGCCCGAGACGGCGAGGGGGGAGACGCTCAGGCCAGAGCACCTCTCCCCTGATTGAGCCGGCCTGCCGCCATCCTCTCAGGGCGTGGAGGGCTGGGGCTGAGCCGTGCCCGGGTGGTGGAACAGCTTCTTGAGGCCCTTGCCCATCCGCTTGAAGTCGATCACCGCGCCCAGGCCGAGCGTGGGGCCGCAGCCGACCGCGCACCCCACGTCCGCATCGAGCTCGAAGCGCCCGCTCTGCATGCCCGCGCCGAACTTGAACTCCGTGCCCACCCCCGTCATCACGCCCGCGCCGCCCGTCACCGTCACCGGGCCCATCGCCACCTGTCCCTGTGCCTTGGCCTCGGCCCCCGCCTTGGCCTCGTAGCCGGCCTTCACCAGGGCCGTGCCGTGCTTCGGATCGAACGCCGCCGTGCCCGTCGCCCCGGCCCAGACGCCCGCCTTGCCCTCGGCCTTGCCCGCCGCGTGGCCATGCCGGCCGAGCTGCTGGTGCAGCTCCAGCTCCGCCGCCGCTCCCGTCAGCACCTCGCCATTGGCGTGCAGCACCGCCTGCTTGTTCTTCCGGTGCAACAGGGCACCCGCCTCGGCCTCGGCCTTGGTGCCCACGGTGAGGGTGCCCTCCACACGGCCCTCGCCGAGCTTGTTCTTCCACTGCTTCTTGCCCTCCGCGGACAGCAGGTGGGCTTCCAGTTCCGCCTTGCCGTGGGCCTGGTGGTGGCCGGGCTCGCTGTGCACGTACGCCGAGGCCTCCGCCTTCCCATGCGGTCCGGCCTTCACCTCGAGCGCCGTGCCGCCGCCGAAGACCTGGGGCTTGCCGAACTCCCGCTCGAGCTTCTGCTCGAACTTCGTCGTCCCCGGGGCGCCCGTGGGCCTGGCCGGGAACGTGTAGTTGGCTCCCACGCCGCCGAAGGTCAGGTCCGTCGAGCCCAAGGACACCTTGCCTGCCTCGGAGTGCGTGAAGGCATCCAGGGGCTGCGTCAGCGTGTG
Source organism: Archangium sp. (assembly GCF_057119385.1). Taxonomy (NCBI): domain Bacteria; kingdom Pseudomonadati; phylum Myxococcota; class Myxococcia; order Myxococcales; family Archangiaceae; genus Archangium; species Archangium sp. The sequence goes on from NZ_DBNGVP010000064.1 coordinate 74,830, forward strand.
GGCGGAGGGCGGCTTCGCGGGGGGGGCGGCGGGCGGCGGCGGGGGGGTGCCCTGGGCCGGCGGGGCCGGCGGAGTGCGGGAGAAGTACTGGGCGTTGGTGCGCTGCAGCGGAGGCGGGGGGGTGCCCTGGGCCGGCGGGGTCGACGGAGTGCGGGAGAAGTACTGGGCGTTGGTGCGCTGCAGTGGGGCGGACGTCTTCATGGTGGGCCTCCTGGGGTTGCCGAGGCCCTGGTGCAGTCACCGTGCCAGCCCGGGTCTGGCGCTTCTTCCCTCTGGAGGCGGCGGGCCCGTGGGCCGTCCACCGTGCTTCCAGGTGGTGACTGCTGTCTCCATGTGGTGACTGCTGTCACCAGGTTGTATTCGTTGTCACATCCATGCAGCCCCGTCCCCGGCGCGTCCGGGTCACCCTCACCAGCGACAGGAGGGCCAGCGCGAGCCCGCCGGGGGAGGTGGTCCCGTGTGCCGCGCACCCGCCCGGCCCGGCCGCCCGGCAGAGCTCGAAGCGGGCCTGGCCGAAGTCCTCCTCCTGGCACGAGAAGCCCGCGGGACACGAGGTGGCATCTTCCGGGGAGCAGTGGCGCGTGCACGTGCCTTCGGGGGCCTGCTCGCGGCGTGCGCACCAGCCCGAGGCGCACTGCGCGTCGTGCCCGCACCGGGCCCCGAGTGCCCCGGGCGAGGGCGCGGCGTGGACGCACCACCCCTGCGCCTCGCAGACCAGCCCGCCGGGGCAATCCCCGTCCGCGGCGCACCGCCGGGAGCAGAACGAGAGGGCCGGCTCATCCGGCGCCGGACGGCACGGGCCCTCGAGGCAGACGGTTCCGGGGAAGCAGCGCTCACCCGTGGTGGCGCCGTCGACTCCTCGCACGAAGGGCTCCAGGAAGTCCGGTGCGTACGCGTCGATGCGCATGAACACCGCCCAGTCGGAGCACGTCGGCTCCCCGGTGGAGGTGATGCCGACGAGCACCTCGCCTCCCTCCACGCCGCTCAGGGCCGCGCCCCCGGAGTCTCCCTGACACACCTGGGCCGGGGCCGGCTCCGTCCGGAAGCGGGTGTCGCCGGCGTGGACGACGCGCGCGCTCCCCTCGCGCCGCAGGGGGTCTCCCTCTCCGAAGTGGGTATGGCCATAGCCGACGACGGTGACGCTTGCCCCCTGCTCGCCAGCTCCGGGCGGCAATGGCCCCAGCGGTACGGGCCGCGCGGTGGCCACCGGCTGGCCGAGCAGCAGCACCGCTACGTCATTCTGGCTCGTGAGTGGATTCCACGCGGGGTGGGCCACCTGCTCGATGGCCACCAGGTATTCCCTCCAGTCCGAGGGATCGGGCCCCACGATGACGTGCAACGGCTCGTTGCGCAGACAGTGCGCGGCGGTCACCACGACCCGGGGGGCGATGAGTGTCCCGCTGCAGGTGACCCCGGCGTGGGGACTGAGGAGCGCGACGATGGCGTCGCGCCGGGTGTCGAGCGTTCCGTTCCGGATGAGGGCCCGGCGCTCGGGCGAGGCCTCCGCGGGGAGCCACCCCAGCAGCAGGATGCCAAGGAGGACTCGTGCCAGGGTGCGCATCATGCTCCTTGCTCGGCACCGGGGATGGCCGGGCCATCCGCTCACTCAGAAGCCGAAGCCCGCGTCCCAGCCCGTACCCGTGCCCGCGTCCCAGTCGGTGCTCGCGTCCCAGTCGGTGCTCGTGCCCGCGTCCCAGTCCGTGCCCGTGCCCGCGTCCCAGTCGGTGCCCGCGTCCCAGTCCGTGCTCGCGTCCCAGTCCGTGCTCGCGTCCCAGTCCGTGCTCGCGTCCCAGTCCGTGCTCGCGTCCCAGTCCGTGCCCGCGTCCCAGTCCGTGCTCGCGTCCCAGTCGGTGCCCGTGCCCGCGTCCCCGTCGGTGCCCGTGCCCGCGTCCCCGTCGGTGCCCGTGCCCGCGTCCCCGTCGGTGCCCGTGCCCGCGTCCCCGTCGGTGCCC